>NZ_JAWLQI010000011.1:0-60245 GCF_036997785.1 Brachyspira pulli | reverse complement strand
TATATTTTATATTTTTTTTATTTTTTATTTTTTATTTTTTATTTTTTATTATATATTATATTTTATATTGTAGCTTGGAGCTTGGAGCTTGGACTGTTTTTTAAGTAAAATAAATTATACATAAAGCCATTATATATTTATATTTTATTATGTCAATATTTTTTATAATACTTTGAAATATTATAATATTATACCATAAACTAACTCATAGATTTTTATGCAGCAAAATGTATATAAATAAAAAATAAAAGGCTTAAGTTTTTTATTAAACCCAAGCATTTTATATAATTAAATCTTTAATTATTTATTTTCATGATTTTTTTTGTATTCTATTGCTTCTTGTACTATTGGCACTAATACATCAAAATCTAATGGTTTTTCGATAAGTCTGAATACTCCTTCAGCAATAATTTCTTTAACCATCTCTGTATTACCATAAGCAGTTATTATTATGATAGGTATAGAACTTTTTCTTTTTTTCATTTCTCTGATCAAAGCAAGTCCAGTCATAGATGGCATAAGCAAATCTGTAATAATAACATCAACAGGATTATGCTCCAATATAGTTATTGCAGATTTACCATTTTCTGCTGTAACAACTTCAAGATTATGAGGCTCAAAGGTGTATGTTAGAAGATCCCTAATAGGTTCTTCATCATCTACAGCAAGTATCAAAGGTTTACCGTTTATCATACTTAAATCCCTAATATATTAAATGTATTTAGATAATCTATAGAGAACATTTTTTTTACCTAGAAGTTCGCATATATGAGATAGTTCGCTTCCAGCAGCACTTCCAGTTAATACATAACGTATTGGGTGATATAGATTAGGACCTTTTAATCCAGTTTCTTTTTGTGCTTTTTTGATTAATGCTTTCATATATTCATCAGTTATTTCTTCGGTATTTTCTATATCCTCTTTGATGAATTTAAGTAATTTTTTGCTTTCTTCTTTGTTTACGAGTTCTTTCATCTCATCAGTGAGTTCAAAGTCATTTTCAAAGAATACAGGTACATATTTAACGATATCAGATAAAACAACACAGTTATGTCTTATAACAGAAACAAGCTTTTTAGCCCAAGCATGTTCTTCTTCTGTGTAATTTTCTTTTAAGAAGCCGCCTTTAACTAAATATGGTATGAATAAATCAGTTATTTCATCTAAATCAGTATTTTTAATATGCCAAGCATTTAAGTGTCTTAATTTAGCAGTATCAAAAATAGCAGGGCTTTTAGAGAAACGGTCTAATTTGAATGCTTTAATCATATCATCATCAACCATAGTTTCCATAGCTTCTGGGTGAGTCCAACCAAGTAAAGCTAAGAAGTTTCTCATAGCTTGAGGAAGGAATCCTTCATCTTTATATTCCATTAAAGTAGCTGCACCATGTCTTTTTGATAATTTCTTTCTGTCATTACCTAATATTGAAGAAGTATGTGCAAATCTAGGAGATTCAGCACCTAATGCTTCATATATAAGTATTTGTTTTGGAGTATTTGATATATGATCTTCGCCTCTGATAACATGTGAAATTTTCATAAGCATATCATCTATAACAACAGCATAGTTATAAGTAGGGAAACCATTTTCTCTAACTATAATTATATCCCCAATTTCATCACTATTAGTTTTTACAACTCCTCTAACGAAGTCGTCAAAAGTAATAATTTGACCTTTAGGTACTTTGAATCTTATTTTTGCAGGTTCGCCATTAGCAACTCTTCTTTTAGCTTCTTCTAATGGTATATCCTTACACTTACCGTCATATACTATAGGCTGGTTAAGTGTTCTTTGCATATTAGATTTTTTTTCTAATTCTTCAGAAGTACAAAAACAATAATATGCTTTTCCTTCTTCCATAAGTTTTTCAGTATATTTTTTATATATGTCAAGTCTTTCAGATTGGAAGTACGGACCATAATCTCCGCCAACTTCAGGACCTTCGTCCCAATCAATACCTAGCCATTTTAATGATTTGATAGCCATATCAACAGCTTCTTTAGTGCTTCTTTCTTGGTCTGTATCTTCTATTCTTAGAATTAATTTTCCTTTTATAGCTTTGGCATATAACCAATTAAATAATGCAGTTCTAGCATTTCCTATATGTAAAAAGCCTGTTGGAGATGGAGCGAAACGAACTCTAATATCCGACATAAAACTTACTCCTTGATTTAAAAACTTGCCTTATTATACATCAAAACAAATAAATATCAATTATATAATAGTTTTATGCAAAAATAAATTTTTTAATAAAATGTTTATTCAGTGATATAAAATACTAATATTATTTTTATAGTGGATATTTTTTATATATTATAGCTTGAAATATTTTTTTATATATGTTATATTATATGCTAATTCTATATTTGGTGTACTATGAGCAATATTGTTGTTATTACAGCCCCATCAGCTGCAGGAAAAACTACATTAATTAAAAAATATTTATCTAATCATCCAAACGCAACCTTCAGCGTTTCTTATACTACTAGGACTCAAAGACCAAATGAAGTTGATGGAAAAGACTATTATTTTATAGATAAAGAAAAATTTGAACAGATGATAAATGACGGAGATTTTATAGAATGGGCATCTGTTCATGATAATTATTATGGTACATCTTTCAGAGAATTAGAAAAAGCAGATGATGAAGAAAAGATTTTGATACTTGATATAGATATTCAAGGTGCTTTATATATAAAAGAAAAAGGAATAGATGCTAATTATATATTTATAACACCTCCTTCTATGGAAATTTTAAAGAAAAGGCTTGAAGGCAGAGGCACTGAAACAGAAGAAAGTATCAAACTTAGATTATGGAATGCCAAAAGAGAATTAGAATATAAAGATAAATTTGATATTATCATAGAAAATGATGATATTGATGAAGCTTATAAAAAACTTGAAGAAGCTATAAATTCTAAATTATAAAAATCAACTATATGGAGTTTAATATATGGGTATAATACCGTTAGAAAAACTTATAGAATATAAAGGCAATCGTTATGAGCTTAGCAGAGCCATGATAGAATTAGCTAAAAATGGAAATGCACTTCTTAAAGGTGAAACTAAATACAGAGGCGGAAAATATATACCTACTGTTATGAAAAATATACTTGACGGAAAAATTAAGTATGAATATGAAGAAGGTGTTGATATGACTATAGATGAAGAAGCACCTTTTAAACATTCTGAAACATCTTATGATGAAACTGAATATGCAACAGAAGAAGAAGTAGTAGAAGAAGAAGCTGTTCCTGAGTATTCTGCTTCTGATATGGACGATTCAGATGATGATTTTGAAGATGAAGAAGATGATGAAAAGCCAAAAAAGAAGAAAAGAGCTTCTAAGAAAAAAGATGAATAATTAAAGTGAAAAAAATAGTATTTATATCTGGTGCAACTGCATCAGGAAAAAGTAGCTTTGTACATAAACTAATAGATAATTATTTCAATAAAGCCGCCATAATATCTATAGACTCAATTCAAGTTTATAGATATATGGATATAGGCTCAGCAAAACCCTCCAAAGAAGAAATCAATAAATATAATTACAAAATGGTTGATATACTTGAACCTACAACCAATTTTAATATAAAAGATTATCTTGATATATTTAAAAATGTCATTGAAAATACAGATAATATTCCAATATTTGGGGTAGGGGGTACAGGTTTTTATATAGATGCAATAAAATACGGCATTTTTGATGAAGAAAATGATAATAAAGAAAATTCTGAAGCTATAAGAAAAGAACTTTATGATAGAATAGATAAATACGGACTTGAAAGCTTATATTCAGAGCTTTTGAATGTTGATAAAGAAGCAGCGGAAAATTTAGATAGATTCAATGCAAGACGTGTTGTAAGGGCATTAGAAGTTTATTACAATACCGGTAAGAAGTTTTCAGAATTAAAAAAACAAAGAAAACCTGTGGTTGATTTAGAGTATTTAAGCTATATTATTGATATTGATAGAGATGTTCTTTATGATAATATTAATAAAAGAGTTGACATAATGTTTGAAAAAGGCTTGCTTGATGAGGTAAAAAGAGTTATAGAACTTGGAGTTGATAATAGTTATACTTCTATGCAGGCTATAGGCTATAAAGAAGTATATGATTATTTAGTTAATAATTCTATGACTTTAGAAGAAACTATTGAACTTATCAAAAAGCGTACTAGAAATTTTGCTAAAAGACAGTTAACTTGGTTCAGACGTGAGGAACACAGAAGAATAAACGAAAATGATTTGGAAAAAGTTGCTGAAGAAATAAAATCTTTTTATAATATCAATTAAATATTTATAAAAATCTATAATTCATAATTTAAAAGATGAAAATATTTTTTTAAATAAATTTTCTTTTGGACTTAGTCTTTTTAAATTTCTTTTTGCAAATATAAATGACGGATCCAATTCTAAAGATTTAGAATAAGCGTTTTTAGCGTCTTCTTTTCTTCCAATGTGTTCTAAAGCATAACCATAATCATTCCACATCATAGCATTAGTAACATTCAAATGTATAAATTTTTCATAATAATTTACGGCTTCTTTGTATTTCTTTTCTCTTAAATACGCTTCAGCTAAAAAATTTTGTAATGGAGCTATTTGAGAGCTTTCTATATCATAATTATTTATCAATTCTTCTAATTCTTTTATAGCTTTATCATTAAATCCAAGCATTAAATTGCTTATTGCTGACGGATACAAAAATAAAATGTCGTTTATATTTGAAAATTTGTCTTTTATATTAAAAATATTTTCTTTTATGTAAAGAATATCACTATAACGTTGTAAATAAAAGAGCTTATCAACTGTAATTGAGCATAATTTTAGGAAATTATCAGCATCATTTTCATTGAAATTTTTAAATATATTTTTAATTTCTTTTAAAGCTTTATTGCAAATATTGTTATTATTATCTGAATTTTCTATTTCTTTTATTAATTCTTCTATGTTGTTATTTACATTATCCATAATTTTTAGTTCTTATTACTACTAATAAAAATTGTTTAGTTGCTATGCGTGCCTACAACAAAGGCTCTGTCAAATAAATTTACCAGATGCTCACAATTTTTACAAATAGCTTTTAATATTTATAAAATTAAAACATTTTATTTATGTATTTGGTGATAATATTTTTTTAATTAAATAAATTTTATTTTTTATTTTTTATTATGTTTATTATATATACTTAAAATTAAGGATTTATTATGAATTATGATAAAGCTAAAGAAGTTGTTGAATTATTGATACAAAGAGGATTAAAAATAACATCAGCCGAATCATGTACAGGCGGATTATTTGCAGCACATATAACATCAGTTTCAGGTTCATCAGAATGTTTTGAAGGCTCTTTTGTAACTTATTCCAATGAAATTAAACATAAAATGATAAATGTAAGAGAAGAAACATTGGAAAAATATGGGGCAGTTAGTGAAGAATGCGTTATAGAAATGGCAGAAAACAGCAGAAAAATAATGAATAGTGATATTGCTATCTCTATAAGCGGTATAGCAGGCCCATCAGGCGGAACAGAAGATAAACCAGTTGGTTTAGTTTGGATATGTATATCTGCTGAAGGTTATACTAAAGCTTATAAAAATATATTTTCTGGCGACAGAAATGAAGTAAGAGAGCAGAGCGTGCTATTTTCTTTGAATTTGGTTGAAAATTTCATAAAGAAATGCTGAGTTATACCGAGTTTTATATATAAAGTTGCAATTTATCAAAAAAATCTAAAAAGTCCAATATAAATTCAAAAAATATTATGTTTACTTGTTGACAAAAACAATTATGTAAACTAATATTCATTAAAATAAAATTATTATGTAAACTTATAAATTAAACGAAACATAATTTTTTTATAAAGTAAACATAACTATAACCGATAAATTCTAAAGATAACTTTTATTAGGTGGTTTCTAATGCAGGACTTTATAAATAAATTGACAAGTCAAGTAAAAAATATTTTATCTAAGACTACAACATTGCAAAAAGCAGTGTTAATAGGAATTTTAGTAGTAGGTCTTGGGGCAATAGTTGCAACAATAGTTCTTACTTCAAGAAAAACAGGAACATTATTGTTTCAGCAGGCATTGACTCAAGAAGATGCTAGAAATGTTATAGCAGTTTTAGATGCTAATAACATTAAATACCAATATAGAAATGGTTTTATCACACTTAACAGTCAAAATGATAAAGCTAGAGCAGAATTGGAATTAGTAAAAGAGGGAAGAATGCCAACTGGTGTTGATGGTTGGGAATTATTCGATGCACCTCGTATTGGTATAACAGATGTTGAACTTGATATAAACAAAAGAAGATCTTTAACAAAAGCTATTACTCAGCTTTTAACTAAATTAGATTTTGTTCAAGAAGCAACAGTTGATTTAGCATTCCCTAAAAAAGAATATTTAACAGATATTGATTCTCCAGTTACAGCATCAGTAGTTATTAAAGCTCAGCCTTTCAAAGAGGAAGTTTTAAGAGATCCTAAAACTGTTAGAGGCTTACAGCAATTAATAGCAATGGGTGTTGATAAATTAAAACCAGAATTTGTAACAATTACAGATAGTACTGGATATGTATTAACTGATTTTACAGATGAGGCAGCTAATTTAAAATTAAAAGTAGCTCAGGAAGAATTAAAGATTGTTGATAGAGAAAGAAAAAATATAGAAAATAAAATAAGACAAACATTAGGAAGAATCTATACAAACAGAGTAGAAACAACAATAGCATTAGAATTAATTTGGGACGATGTTAGTATAACTAATAATTTAGTACTTCCTATAATCTTAAAAGAAGATGATCCTACAACACCTTATGATGACAGTCAGTTTACTAATAAGGTTCAGGTATCAACTCGTACAGTAACAGAGGACTGGAAAGGACAGCAATTTATACCTCAAGGTGCTGCAGGAGCTGAAGAAAATGTACCTCCAGGATATAAAGATAAAAGCGACAGATGGCAGACATATACAAAAACTGATTCACAAGACAACTATGAATTAAGCAAAAGATATGAAGCTATAAAGAAAGGAAGTTATCAAATAGGAAAGATATCTGCTGCAGTTGCTTTAGATGGTAGATGGACAAAAGTATATGATGTTAATGGTGATCCAGTTATAACTAATGGCAGCAGTTATGTTAGAGAATACCACCCAGTAACAACAGAAGAAATAAAGAATGTTACAGCATTGGTACAAGCAGCTATAGGTTATGATTTGAAAAGAGGTGACCAAGTAAGTGTAACTCATATTCAGTTTGACCATTGGGATAGATTCAACGCTGAAGATGCTAAACTTATGCGTGATAGATTTATAAAGAAAACATTAATAATAACAATGATTTCTTTACTTATATTATTCGTATTAGCATTGATAATCAGAGCTATACAGAAAGAGCTTGCTAGAAGACGCAGACTTAGAGAAGAAGAGCTTGAACGTAAGCAAATGGAAATGCGTAGACAAGCTATGATGAATGCTAATGAAGAGCCTATAAACGAAATGAGTTTAGAGGATGCTGCACGTAAGAAACTTATGGACGAAGTTATACGTGTAAGTCATGAAAGACCAGACGATGTTGCACAGTTGTTGCGTACTTGGATGGCTGATGACAAGAGTTAATTAAGGTAAATAAAATTGAGTTATAAAATAAAAAATTAGGAGAAAAATTATGCCTGCAGATAAAGAAAAAGAGAAAAAGCAACGTGTTTTAAGCGGTCGTCAAAAAGTTGCTATATTTCTAGTATCACTTGGTATGGAAACATCTAGTGAGATATTTAAACACTTGAGGGAAGAAGAGATAGAGCAAATAACATTTGATATTGCTAGACTTGAAAATATAGAAGCTGCTGATAAGGATGCAGTATTCAGAGAATTCCAAGAGATGATGATAGCTCAGGATTTTATAACTCAAGGTGGTATAGATTATGCTAGAGACTTGCTTGAGAGATCCGTTGGTAGTCAGAAAGCTAGTGATATAATCAATAGGTTAACATCTTCATTACAGGTTAGACCATTTGATTTTATACGTCGTACAGACCCAGCTCATTTGTTAAACTTCATACAAGGGGAACACCCTCAAACTATAGCACTTATTTTGGCTTATTTGGAAGCTCAGAAAGCTGCTAGTATATTGGGTGCTTTGCCTACAGAGATTCAGCCGGATGTAGCTAAACGTATTGCTATAATGGACAGAACATCTCCAGAAGTTTTAAGAGAGGTTGAAAGGGTACTTGAAAGAAAACTTTCTACTCTTGCTAGTGAAGACTTTACTTCTGCCGGCGGTATAGATTCTATAGTAGAAATTATTAACAGTGTTGATAGATCTACAGAGAAAAGTATTATTGAGAGCTTGGAGGAAGACGATCCAGAACTTGCAGAAGAAATCAAGAAACGTATGTTTGTATTCGAAGATATTGTTTTACTTGATGACAGAGCTATACAGAAAGTACTTCGTGAAGTTGACTCAAGCGATTTGGCTAAAGCACTTAAAAGTGTTGATACAGATGCTCAAGATAAAGTTTATAGAAACATGTCCAAACGTGCTGCTGCATTACTTAAAGAGGATATGGACTTTATGGGACCTGTTCGTCTTAAAGACGTTGAAGAAGCTCAGCAAAAAATCGTTAATATCATACGTAAACTTGAAGAACAAGGTGATATCGTTGTTGCTCGTGCTGGTGAAGACGAAATGGTTGTTTGATGTTAATTATATTTTGATTATTAATTAGGGAGTTTTTAATTATGCCAGAAAAGGTTTTTAAATCCAGAAGTATTGTAGAGCTTACTCAAAAAGTTAATATTGCGGTACCTCATCATAAATCACAGGAAGAATTAGAGTATGAGGAATCACAAGAAGAATATAAAGGACCTTCCATTGAAGAAATAGAAGCTGAGATTGCAGGACTTAGAGCTCAATGGGAAGAAGATTTAAGAGATATGAGAAGAAAGGCTGTTGATGAGGCAGACAGAATCATTGAAGATGCTAAAACACAAGCCTTTGAGATATTTAAATCAAAACAAAATGAAGCACATGTTATTTCAGAGCAGGCTAAAGTTGATGCTTCAAGAATAATACAAGATGCTAATGCAGAAAAAGAAAGAATACAAAGCGAATCAGAATCCATAAAAGATGCAGCTTATAAAGAAGGATATGCAAAAGGTTATGATGAAGGTTTTGAAAAATCTTTTTCTGACAGTAATAATGATTTGATTAAATTAACAGAAAAGATGAAAAAAATCTTAGCTGAAACTATTAATAAAAGAAATGAAATAATAGATGCAGCTGAAGCACAAGTTATTGAAGTTGCTGTACTTATAGCTAAACGTGTAGTAAAAATGCTTACAGAAAGAGATAAAGGTATAGTTATAAGAAATATACAGGAAGCTTTAAGGAGAATTAAAGGCAGAACAAAAATTACAATCAGAGTTAATATTGATGATTTGGAAGTTTCTGCAAGACATAAAGATGAATTTTATCAAATGTTAGATAAAATTGAAGGTGTAACAGTATTAGAAGACCCTAATGTTGATGTTGGCGGTTGTATGATAGAAACTGACTTTGGTGATATTGATGCTAGAATAAATACACAATTAAATGAAATAGAAACTGCTATTAAAGAAGTTGAACCTATTAAAGGTTTTTAATATTTAGTTTTTTATATTAATTGATTATAGGGTTGTATAAATGGTAAAAGATGAAAATATAGATTTTGATAAAGAAGTAAAGAAAACATTTGAAAAATACAAAAAAGTTGTTGATGATGTTGCTTTATTAAAATCTTATGGAAAAGTTAAAGAAGTTATAGGTTCATTAGTTATTAGTGAAGGACCATTTTGCAGACTTGGCGATATGTGCCGTATCTATATGAATGATGATACATACTTGGATGCAGAGGCCATAGGTTTTAGAAATCAAGATGTTCTTTTAGCTACTTTTGGACCAGTTAATGGAATAACTTTTGGAAATATGGTTTATTCTTTTGAAAGACCATTATCCGTTATGTGCTGTGATGAGATATTGGGTACCGTATTAGATGCTAGAGGAAAACCTTTAGCAGGAGGCGGACATAATTTTTATGAAACTCCAATTCCAGTTTCTCATAATGCAGTAAACCCTATGAATAGACCTAGAATAAAAAGCCATATACAAACAGGGGTTAGAGCTATAGACGGACTTCTAACTGTTGGTAAAGGTCAGCGTATGGCTATAATGAGCGGTACAGGTGTTGGTAAATCTACACTTTTATCTATGATAGCTAGAAATACTAATGCTGATGTCAATGTTATAGCGTTGATTGGTGAAAGAAGAAGGGAAGTAAGAGATTTTATAGAAAGAGACCTTGGAGAAGAAGGTTTAAAAAGAAGTATATTAGTTGTAGCTACAAGTGATGATGCTCCGCTTTTGAGAGTGCGTGCTGCATATACTGCTACTACAATAGCTGAATACTTTAGAGATAAAGGCAAGAATGTTATGTTTATGGTTGACTCTGTAACACGTTTTGCCTTAGCACAAAGAGAAATAGGACTTTCAAGAGGTGAGCCTCCTACAACTAGAGGTTATACACCTAGCGTATTTTCTGAGCTTGCTAAACTTTTGGAAAGAACTGGTACTTCAAGTAAGGGAAGTATTACAGCATTTTATAATGTATTGGTTGAAGGTGATGATTTAGACGAACCAATTACAGATGCTGTTAGAGGTATATTAGACGGACACATAGTTTTATCTAGGGAGTTGGCTAATAGAGGACATTTCCCTGCTATAGATGTAAATAAAAGTATATCTAGGATTATGAATGAAATAGTTTCTAATATGCATAAGAAAGCAGCCAGAGAATTTTTAAGAATGAGTGCAGATTATAATGAGGCTAAAGAACTTATAATGATAGGCGGTTATGCTAAAGGAAGTATGCCTGAAGTAGACAGAGCCATTGATTATAAGCCTATGATGGATAGATATTTACAGCAAGATGTATATGAGGTTTCAAGTTTTGCTGACAGTAAAGAAGCACTTCTATCTATGTTCTACTCACAAGAAGAAATAGAAGAAGATTTAGTAAACAGCGGAGATGTAAAAAAAGCAGATGATAGAACAAATATTTCCGACAATGTAGAATATGCTAATAATGATGTTGTTATATTGTAGAAATACTGAAGATAATAAAAGATTGTTGGTAATATTATGAAGAAATTTGATTTTAAATTAGAGCCTCTATATAAACTTAGAAAAAATATAGAGAAGCAAAGACAAGCTGAAGTAGCTGAAGTTTCTGCTGAATATAATAAGGAACGTGACGGAAAAGAAAATTGTCTTTTGAAAATCAGTGATGGAATAAGAATTGTTGATAGTATGGAAGACAGTGAAGAAATGCTTAATATGAGTATTTATTTGGGAGAGTATATAACAGCTTTGAATTCCCAAATAGCTATTCATGAAGATAATATGGCAGTAATTAGTGTGGAGCTTAGGAAAAGACAGGAGATTTTACAGGAAGCTTCAAAGCAGAGAAGAGCGGTTGAGATTTTAAAAGAGAAGAAATTATTAGAATATAAAAAATTAATGAATAAAGAAGAACAAGCTAAACTAGATGAGTGGAAAAAAGAGTATGTTGCTAGTGATGCTTATGAATATTGATAATATTATAAGAGGGTATTATTTATGATAGAATCTATACAAAGAATACATGCTAGAATAGGAGAGATTCAGGATACTTTTAATAAATTAGGTTTTTCTCCTATTAATACTCCGCTTCCTACAAAACCTTTTGCTGAACATTTAAATGAAGCTATGTCTAGTATGGATAATAGCACTAAAGATAATAAAGTAAATGAACTTGGTTTAGATGGTTCTATAATTAATGAAAGTAATAAAAAATTAGATAATGGTAAAGTAATTAGCGGGGATACTTCTTCAGATGCTTTCAAAGGGAAAATATCTTTTGGAGTTTATGATGACAGTACAAATAATTTTGCTAAAGCTATTAATGCTTACAAAAAAGCTTCAGCAACTGAATTCCCTACTAAGTATGATGATATAATTAAAGAAGCAGCTGAAAAATATTCTTTACCAGAGAATTTGATTAAGGCTGTTATAAAACAAGAATCAAATTATGTACCTACTGCAGTTAGTCATAAAGGTGCTATTGGTTTGATGCAGATAATGCCTAAAACAGGAGAGGGTTTAGGTATTACAGATAAAGAAATGCTTAAAGATCCATATACTAACATTATGGCTGGAAGCAAATATTTATCACAGATGTTAAATAGATATGATGGAAGACTTGATTTATCTTTATCAGCTTATAATGCAGGGCCTAATTTGGTAGATAAATTACAGAGAATTCCAAATATTGAAGAGACAAAAAATTATGTTAAAAATATTATAGGATATATAAAGTAAAGTTAACATAATAAATTATATGTTGTTTGCTTGACTTTTTTATTCTGTAATTTTATAATATTTTGAAAAATTGCCCACTTAGCTCAGCAGGTAGAGCATCACCATGGTAAGGTGAGGGTCATCGGTTCAATCCCGATAGTGGGCTTTTCTTCATTATTATAAACCAAAAAATATCACACACTATAAAGAGGATTTATGAGAATAAAACTTCTAGCGATTATAGTATTGTTTTTAATGACTATGTCGCTTTCATACACTTTCGATAAAACTCCATATTATGTAAACACAGAAACTTATGATTCTTATAGAGAATTATTAAGAGGGGTGCATTATTATAATCAAGAACGTTATGATGCTGCAATAGCTAGTTTTAGAAACTCTCTTAATACAAATCCTACTGATAAGTTTATAAGATATTGGTATAGTAAGTCTTTATATAAAGCAGGATATATGTCTTTAGCTGTTAATGAATGGCTTAACATTGCTAGAATGGGTTATGAAGATCCTATTATTGTTTCTAAAATCAATAAATATGATTCTGCTAATGCTGTAGAAGAAAAGAAAGATGTTTTCAGTAATTTTATTTATTTGAAGGCTTTTTCTACTAATGCTAATTTCTTAAAAAATATTAATCAGCCTATACAAGTAAAAGTAATGAGTGACGGTACTTTATATGTATTGGATTATAGTGATTCATCTTTAAAGAGATTTGATATTAACGGCAATATGCTAAGCAAAATATCTCATGGTAAAAGATTAGAAATTGATCATACAAGCTGGTGGAAAAAAGTATTACAATTTGTAGCTAAAGTTTATCCTTATGAAAGATTAGAAAATCCTAGAGGATTTACTATAGATAATAATGGTAATATATATATAGCAAATACTAAAAAAGATAAAATATTCAAATATAATGCTAATGGAAATTATATTACTAATATAGGTGTATCAGGTGTTGGAGATGGTCAATTATTAGGACCTTCCGCAGTATTTGTTGACAATGACGGAAATTTATATGTATCAGATACTGGAAACAATAGAGTAGTTGTATTTGATGTTGATGGAAATTTCTTATATAATTTTGGAAGACTTGGAGAGAATGAGGGTGAATTCTTTTCTCCTGCTGGTATAGTTGTTAATAGTAATTATGTGTATATTGCTGATATGGGCAACAAAAGAATACAGCAATTTGATTTAAATGGTAATTATATAAGAACTATTAAACATGAATTATTCAATGAGCCTAGAGGTTTATCATTTGCTAATGACGGCAATATTTATGTTGCTGATGGAAATAAAGTTTTCTATTATGATATAAATGCGGATACTTTTACTGTATTCAATAATTCTGAAAGATATACTGCAACTCCTACTTCAGTTGCTGAGGGACCTAATGGTTCTATATATCTTACTGATTTTATGTCTGGAAGAATTGATGTTTATACAAGAAAAGAAGAATATTATGCTAACTTAGATGTATTTGTAGACAGACAATATTTGAATAAATTCCCTGTTGTTGTAGCATCTGTTACAGTTAGAGACAGAGCAGCAAATCCTGTGGTTGGGCTTACTGCTGATAACTTCTTTGTGAAAGAAAATTCTGCTGTTGATCATAAAGTTGGTTTTTATGATGCTCCAGAATTACATGAATATAGATTTGTGTATTTAATAGAAGATAGTGCTGCTGTTAAACCTTATGAAAATAGAATTAAAGAAGAAATTAGTAATTTCACTATGAGTTTAACAAATAATGATGAAGTTTTAGTTATACATTATAATGATCAAGTTTATAAGGCTGATAATTATGATGCTAGAAATTTAAGAATACTTGAAAATGCTAATAACTTCCATTTTACAGGCGGAATATCTGCTTTAGATGATGCTTATTATGAGGCTATAAGGCTTGCAGGAAACAGCTTTAAGAAAACTGCTATTATACACTTTACTGTGAGCAATCCTGATGATAGAGTATTTGATATGATGAATTTTAGTGATCTTTCAAGTTTTGCTAAGAATAATGCGGTTTCTATAAACCATGTTTATATAGGACCAGATAAATCTAATTATTTCTTAGATTTAATGACAAAGAATACTTATGGATATACTATAAATGCTGATTTATCTATAAATTATTCTCAGGAGCTACAGAGAATTAAAGATATTAATTTTGGAAGATATTTTATATATTATAACAGCTTTAAAAATCTTTCTCAGTCTGGACAATTCAGAGCTTTGAATGTTAGGGTTCAGTATAGAGATATGTATGGTGAAGAAGAAGTGGGATATGTGATACCATAATAAAAGTTTATAATAAAAAGAGGCTTTTCATAGTATTATGAGAAGCCTTTTTTATTGCATTTATTTTATGTTATAAAGTAGTTTAATATGTATGTTTTAGAATTGTAATATAAAAAAATATGGTAAAAATTATATTCTATTATATAATGTAAATAATATTTGTTTTGGAGTCTGTAATATGACAGAAGAAGATGTAAAACAGAAAATAATAACACCGGCAATTAAAAACTCAGGCTGGAAAGATAATCAGATAAATTATGAGTATGCATTTACCGACGGACGTTTTATATTGAAAGGTAAAGATGTTGTAAGAGATAAACCAAAAAGAGCAGATTATTTATTATCTTATAAGTCAAATATACCATTGGCTATAATTGAAGCTAAAAGCGATAAACATACTTTGGGAGATGGAATTCAGCAGGGTATTAATTACGCTGAAATGCTTGATTTACCTTTTGTATATAGCTCAAATGGTTCTGGATTTTTGGAACATAATATGTTAACTGGTGAAGAGAGAGAAATTTCTTTATATGATTTTCCTAGTCCTGAAGCATTATGGAATAGATATAAACAAGATGCTAATATAGATACTGAAAAAGAAAGAATAATTACAACACCTTATTATTACAGACAGGGAGCGAATAGTCCAAGATATTATCAAAGAATAGCAATAAATAGAACTGTTAAAGCAGCATCTGAAGGTAAAAAAAGAATGCTTCTTGTAATGGCAACAGGTACAGGAAAAACTTATACTGCTTTTCAAATAATTCATAGATTTAGGGAAGCTAATTTGGCAAAAAAAATATTATTTTTAGCAGATAGAAATATATTGATTGATCAGACTATGAGTCAGGATTTTAAACCATTTAAAAAGGTAATGACTAAAATTGAAAATAAAAAAATGGATAGTTCTTATGAAGTTTATTTATCTCTCTATCAGCAATTAATAACAAATGAAGATAAAGAAATATTCAGAGAGTTTAGTAAAGATTTTTTCGATTTGATTATAGTTGATGAGTGTCATAGAGGCTCTGCTAAAGATGATTCATTATGGAGAAGAATTTTAGAATATTTTTCTAGTGCTGTTCAAATAGGTATGACAGCCACTCCTAAAGAAACCAAAGATGTTTCAAGTATTTCTTATTTTGGAGAGCCTATTTATACTTATAGTTTGAAACAAGGAATAGAAGACGGATTTCTTGCACCATTTAAAGTTATAAGGGTCGGTCTTAATACAGATTTGGAAGGCTGGCGTCCTTATAAAGGTCAAACAGATATTGAGGGAAATGAAATAGAAGATAGAGAATATAATATAAAAGACTTTGATAAAAACATTGTAATTGAAGAAAGAGATATTGAAATAGCTAAACGCATAATAGAATATATAGAAGAAAATGACAGATTTGCTAAAACTATAGTATTCTGTGATGATATAGAACATGCAGACCGTATGAGAAGAGCTTTAATTAATGAGCATGCTGAATATTGCAAAAATAATAATAAAACTAATTTGGTAAAAGAAGACAGCAGATATATAATGCGTATTACAGGCGATGACAGCGAAGGAAAGAAACAGCTTGATTCTTTTATAGCAGTTGACAGCGTATATCCTGTTATAGTTACTACTTCAAAACTTTTAACTACCGGAGTAGACTGCAAAACTTGCAAACTTATAGTGTTGAATAATAATATTAATTCTATGACAGAGTTTAAACAAATCATAGGACGCGGAACCCGTATAAAAGAAGATTACGGTAAGAAATATTTTACTATAATGGATTTTAAGAATGTAAGCAGATTATTTGCTGATCCTGATTTTGATGGTGGGCCATTAAGTATTCATGAGGAATATTTGAAAAAAGAAGATGATAATATTGATAATGCTGGAGAAAATGTTAATACAGAAGAAGATACTAATGACGGAGAAATATCAATTAATGATAATGAGAAAGAAGAAAAACAAAAAAGACAAAAGATAGTAGTAAAAGGTGTTGAAGTTGAAATATTAAGTGAAAGGGTGCAGTATTTGGGTAATGATGGAAAAATTATAACAGAAAGTTTGATAGATTATACAAAAAAGAATATACTTGGAGAATATGCTACACTTGACAATTTTCTTCATGATTGGAATAGTGATAAAAGAAAATATGTAATTTTGGAGGAATTATCAAAAAGAGGAGTATTTTTGGAAGCATTGAGAGAGTATGAACATATTGATGAAAATATAGATGATTTTGATTTAATATGTCATCTTGCTTATGATAAAAAGCCTCTTACAAAAAGTGAAAGAATTAAGAATGTTAAAAAAAGAGGTTATTTAGATAAGTATGAAGGAGTAGCAAGAGAAGTGATAAACGCTTTACTTGAAAAATATATGGATAATAGTATAAATGATATTACAGACAGAAGCATATTATTAAATAGCCCATTTACTAGATTTGGTTCTGCTGTTAAAATATTTTCATTATTCGGCGGAAAAGAAAATTATAATAAGGCAGTTAAGGATTTACAAAAAGAAATTTATATGGCATAAATATATATATAAACAACTGTTGACACAGGCTAAGCCGCATCGGTGATAAGCTATATACTTGACAAGCTCTGATACGCTTTGCTAAAGGCTATATTTAGAATATATGTTAATTAATATAATTTAGTATTTTTTTACTTGCACTTTTTGGTTCTTTTTGCGGCGGGAAAAAGAACAATAAAAAATAAAAAAATTAAAAATGTTTAATATAAATAAAAAAACGGAGTGAAATAAATGAGTTTAAATAATTTAGTAAAAAGACTTCAAGATATCATGCGTAATGATGCAGGCATAAACGGCGATGCTCAGCGTATAGAACAAATGGTATGGATAATATTTTTAAAGATTTTTAATTATAAAGAACAGCAATGGGAAGCGGTTTATGATGATTATGAGTCTGTAATACCTGAGAATTTAAAATGGGATAATTGGGCAGTTGATAATAGGGACGGAAAGGCATTAACTGGAGATGAGCTTTTAAATTTTGTTAATACTCAACTTTTTCCTGCTCTTAAGAAATTAGAAATTGATGATAGTTCTTTAAAAGTAAAATCTATAGTAAAATCAGCATTTGAAGATAATAATAATTATATGAAAGACGGCATACTTTTAAGACAGGTTATAAATGTAATAAATGAAATAGATTTTGAAGATTATAAAGAGCGTCATGCATTCGGTGAGATATATGAAACTATATTAAGGAGTTTGCAAAGTGCAGGAAATGCCGGAGAGTTTTATACGCCTAGAGCCGTAACAGATTTTATAATGAAGATTATTAATCCAAAACTAGGCGAGAGAATGGCAGATTTTGCATGCGGTACCGGAGGATTTTTAACTTCTGCTTTAAATATAATTTATAATGATTTGCAGGGACCTGAAAAAAGAGAACTTTATAATAATTTTATTTATGGTATAGAAAAGAAAGCACTTCCTTTTTTATTATGTATTACAAATATGTTTATACATGATGTTGATAATCCTAGCATTTTTCATGACAATGCACTTGAATATGATGTGATAGATTTTAAAGAAAGCGATAAATTTGATATTATAGTAATGAATCCGCCTTATGGAGGAAATGAAAAAGATAATATAAAAATGAATTTCCCTGCTGATTTAAGAAGCAGTGAAACGGCTGATTTATTTGTTACTCTTATAATGTATAGACTAAAACTTAATGGAAGAAGTGCAGTAATACTTCCTGACGGATTTTTATTCGGTACTGATAATATAAAAGTGTCTATAAAGAAAAAATTATTTAAAGAGTTTAATTTGCATACTATAGTGCGTATGCCTCATAGTGTTTTTGCTCCTTATACATCAATTACAACTAATATATTATTCTTTGATAAAACTCATTCCACAAAAGAAACTTGGGTTTATAGACTTGATATGCCGGAAGGATATAAAAACTTTTCAAAAACTAAACCTATGAAACTTGAACATTTCAATGAAGTGTTTGAATGGTGGGATAATAGAAAGGAGATTAGCTTAGACGGTTTTGATAAGAGCAAGAAATACAGTATTGATGAGATAGTGGAAAGGAATTATAATATAGACTTATGCGGATACCCACATGAGGAGGAGGAAATACTTCCGCCAGATGAACTAATAAAACAGTATCAGGAACGCAGAGCCAGTTTGGACGCGGATATAGACAGAGTACTTGATAACATAATGAATATATTGAAATAATATATAAATAGTTTTGAATATTTGTTTATAGTAAAAAATATAATATTAATTGTTTGTATATAAAACCTAAAATTTTAGGTATATACTCAAAAATTAATTTTTTATTTTATTGTTTGTGGTGGCTTTGCCCCCTGCGAAGCGTGCCCTTAGGGTACACACCCCCACTTCTTTTGCGACCGAAGGAAGTGCCTGTGGTATTGCCACAGGCGAAGCCCGCCTACGGCGAGAAGCAAAAAGGCTGTATTTTATATAAAATAGATAATCAAATATAAAACATAATTAATATGATTTAGTATTAATTTTATACTTGCACTTTTTGGTTCTTTTTGCGGCGGGAAAAAGAACAATAAAAAAACTAGAAAAGCGAGAAATAAATGACAGCATCGGAATTAAAAAAATCAATACTTCAAATGGCAATTGAAGGCAAACTCACAGAGCAAAGCGAAAAAGATGAGCCAGTTGAAAAACTTTTGAAACGCATAAAAGAAGAGAGAGAAAAATTAATAAAAGAAGGCAAAATAAAGAAAGAGAAGACAATAAGCGAGATATACAAGAAAGACGGCTCATATTATGAAAGAGTTTTTGAGGGTGATAATATTGTAAAAGATGTTTGCATAGATGATGAGCTTCCTTTTGAAATACCAGACACTTGGACTTGGGTAAGACTTGGAAATCTAATATTATTGACATCTGGACAAGATTTATCTAATAATAAATATAATTCTTTAGAAAAAGGAATTCCATATATTACAGGTGCTAGCAGTATTGAAAATGAAGAAGTAATTATAAATAGATGGACAGAATATCCAACCACTATAGCATATAAAAATAGTTTACTATTAACATGTAAAGGTACTGTTGGAACAATGGCTTTTTTAAATTGTGAGAAAGCACATATTGCTCGTCAGATTATGGCTATTTTTCCATTGTTTAAAATGAATTTAAATTATATAAAAATATTTTTAGAATCATTTGTAAATATATTAAAGTCTAGTGCCAAAAGTATGATACCGGGTATAACTCGTGATAATGTATTAAGTATATTGTTTCCGCTACCGCCGATAGAAGAACAAAAACGCATTGTTGAAAAAATCAATCTTTTAATGCCTCTTATAAATGAGTATGATGAGCTTGAAAAAAGCATTACTAAATTAAATAAAGAATTCCCTGATAATATAAAGAAATCTATTCTTCAATACGCTATAGAGGGAAAACTCACAGAGCAAAGCGAAAAAGATGAGCCAGCTGAAGAACTCTTGAAACGCATAAAAGAAGAGAGAGAAAAATTAATAAAAGAAGGTAAGATAAAAAAAGATAAAACTACAAGCGAGATATACAATAAAGACGGTTCATATTATGAAAGAGTTTTTGAGGGTAATAATATTGTAAAAGATGTTTGTATAGACGATGAGCTTCCTTTTGAAATACCTGATAGTTGGTGTTGGTGTAATGTTTCCGATATAGCAAATATATATACTGGAAATAGTATAAATGAAAATGAGAAAAAAACTAAATATATGGGTTTAACTTCTGGATATTGTTATATTGCTACTAAAGATGTAGGATTTGATAATATTATTAATTATGATAATGGAGTAAAAATTCCTAACACTGATAACAAATTTCGTATAGCACCAAAGAATAGTGTTTTATTATGTATTGAAGGTGGTAGTGCTGGAAAAAAAATATCAGTAACAGATAAAGATGTATGTTTTGGAAATAAATTATGCTGTTTTTCTACAATTAGCATAAATGTATTTTTTTTGTATTATTATTTGCAAAGCCCTGTATTTAATTTGATATTTAAAGAAAATATTAATGGGATTATTGGAGGAGTTAGTATAAATAAATTGAAACAATTAAAAATTCCATTGCCGCCGATTGAGGAGCAGAAACGTATTGTTGATAAGATTAATAGGGTCAATGAAGTTATTAATACTATTAAAATATAAGATTTTTATAAATAAAAAGGCTTCCTATTTTACAAATAAAAAACTTGTTCGTAAATAGCTCCTGCCATTCTTACGAATGTCAGGCACTCACAAGTTTTTTATTTTTATTTATACTAAAAAACTTGTTCACTAAAAGTATCTGTCAAGTGAACTTGCCAGATGTTCACAAGTTTTTTATTTTTATTTATACTAAAAAACTTGTTCGTAAATAATCCCTGCCATTCTTACGAATGTCAGGCACTCACAAGTTTTTTATTTTTATTTATACTAAAAAACTTGTTCACTAAAAGTATCTGTCAAGTGAACTTGCCAGATGTTCACAAGTTTTTTATTTCTTTATACATATTCATAAAAAATTATTCACTGAAAATATATAGCAAATAAATTTGCTATATGCTCATAATTTTTTTATTTCTTCTATCATTTATAAAAAACTTGTTCGTAAATAATCCCTGCCATTCTTACGAATGTCAGGCACTCACAAGTTTTTTATTTCTTCTATACTCAAGCCTGTTAATTCACTGATGAGATTTATGTCCATATCTCTAGCTTTCATGTTTTTTGCCATAGATATGGCTTTATTTTTTTCGCCTTGTTCTATGCCTTCTTTTATTCCTAATCTTCTTTCTTCCTCTAACATTATTTGGTTGCCGTATAGATACGCCTCTCTTTTATCATACTCATTCATCATTAATCTATCTTTTATAAAGTTATTGTATCTTTTTTGTACTTCTTCCATTATAGGTTTTTCTTTTACTAAATCTGACATAATTTCCCCCTTATTATCCTTCATTGTGAAAAATTTAAGCCAACAATTTAAATCTGGCTGTAATATATTATATTTAAATTTCTTGAGTTCAATTATATGAATTTGCAAATGATCAGTAAGTAATCTTTTATTATTTGTATCATAAATCATATAACAGGAATGTATAGAGTCATTATCATCTAAATTAAAATTAAGCAAATTGATACTTATTACAGGAGTTAAAGCATCATATTTTTCGCCTTGTTTTAAAAGTTTACTGTAATTTGAAGCCCAATAATATAGTATGCGTTCTGGAAATCTTGAATTGCCTTGAAGCTGAATTTCTATTATAACAACTGTTCCATTTTGTGTAATACATTTAACGTCAACTATAGTTTCTTTATCTTGATAATTTTCTTTGCAATTAAAAGGATTTAGAATTTCCACATCTCTAAATGTCTTCATATTAGAATCAAGCATTATTGAATTAATGAAGTCAAGAAGTATAGCATTACTGTCCGATGATGAGAATAAGTATCTCACAAAATAGTCATTTAAAACATTAATATTTCTCATGACTTTATTATACTAAATTAACTATAAATGTAAAGTTGTAATTTTTTATATAAATAAAAAGGCTTCCTTATTAATTTAAGAAAGCCTTTTATTATTGATTAAATATGTTAAGAAAATATTATCTTCTCTTTTTGGATTTTTTTCTTTCTTTTTTATCTCTTTTGTCCCTTCTGTCTTTTGAATTTCTTTTTTTATCTTTGCTTGATTTATGAGATTTTCTTGAATATATTTCTTTTTTGTTTTTCTTTTTCTTCAAAAAATCTCTGCTGTCTATTATATCTTTGTCATCGAAACTATTATCAAATTCGCTTGCAGGTATAAAGTCAATGAACAATTCTTTTACATCAACTTTATAAACTACTATTCTTATTCTGTCGCCTAATGTGTACCATTTAGCATCTTCTTCGCTGTAGGCTGCCTGTTCATGTTCATCATATCTGTAATGTGATTTTAAAGTAGCATATCTTATTAAGCCCTCAATTCCTCTGTCTTCTATTTCAACGAATATTCCAAAATTGGTAACGCCGCTTACTATTCCGTTATATTCATTTCCAACCTTGTCTTTCATAAATCTTGCAGCTTTTACTTTATCCAAACTTCTCTCGCATTCAACTGCTATTCTTTCAGTCTTTGAACACCATTGAGCTGAATTTGTATAAAACTGCTGCATAGTAGGTTTTAAATTATTTACTCCTTCTAATGCCTGCTTTAAAAGTCTATGAGTTAGTAAGTCTGTGTATCTTCTTATAGGCGAAGTAAAATGAGTATAATATTCAAAACCTAATCCGAAGTGACCTATATTATTGACATCGTATATAGCCTGCTTCATAGAACGTAAGAGTAAGGTAAGAAGTAATTTTTCGTCAGGCTTTCCCATTATAGATTCTATAAATGAATGGAAATCCAAATTACCGTCTGCATCTCTTGTAATTCTGTAGCCTCTGTTGAATGCTATTCTTGTGAATGTGTCTAGCTTTTCCTGATCTGGAGTATCATGCACTCTATAAATAGCACCTTTTATTTTCTTTAATTTTTTTGCTACTTCACAATTTGCAATAAGCATTAATTCTTCTATGATTTTATGAGTTTCTTTTCTCTCACCGATAAAGAAGTCTTTAGGATTTCCGCCTTTATCCAATATTATTTGAGTTTCATTAAGATTGAATTCTATACTTCCATTGTCTATTCTTTTTTGAAGTAGTATTCTTTTTACATCATCAGCATTTTTTAATAATTCTACAAGCCAATCTTCATCTTGTTCTATACCGTCCAAAATATCTTGAGCATAATCATAGGTTAATCTTCTGCTTGATTTTATAACGCTTTTATGAAAAGTACTTTCTTTTACATTTCCTTTATTATCTATTGTTACAAATACTGTCATTGTGAATCTGCTTACGCCTTCATTCAAAGAACATATTCCATTTGAAAGCTCATGCGGAAACATAGGATAAACTGTATCTATTAAATAAACGCTGTTTCCTCTTTTTCTTGCCTCTCTGTCTAAAGCACTTCCCATGACTACAAAATGACTAACATCAGCAATATGAATACCTAATTTATAACCGTCATTTAATTTTTCTATACTTATAGCATCGTCAAAATCTTTTGAATCGGCTCCGTCTATTGTTACAGTTCTTATATCTCTTAAATCTATTCTGTCAAATTCTAATTCTACATTTTCCATACTGTCTGGTAAGAGTTTAGCTTCTTCCAAGCATTTTTTTGGGAATTCAGTCGGCACATTATATGCTTTTGCTATTATCTCAGCATCTTTCTTTGCATTATTAACATCTATTTTTATTTCTGGTTTTGGTATGCTTGTTTTTTTGCCAGATCTTTCATCTTTTTTGCTTTTGCTTGTTCTTCTATTCTTTATTATATCTTTTTCTTTTTCTGTTATTCTTTTTAATTCCCTTTCTAAATAAATTTTTCCTTCATTGGTAAGTTTTAAAGTATTAGATTTCCTCATTACAAGTCCCATTGATATGGACTTTTGAAGCATTTTATCAAAACGTAATTTATCTTTTTTTTCTTTTATATGTTCACTTTTATAAGATGAAATATCTAATTCTTTTTGTTTATTAATTCTTTTTAATAATTTTATTACTTTCATTGTTGTTTTATTTACCTATAATTAAATTAGATTGTATTCATATTTTTCATAAATATAATTATTTGACATTAATTTCATTATAGCAATATTATTTATAATGTCAAACGGTAATAATTTTTTACATATTTATGTTATAGTTGTTTTTTAAATATAGAAAGCGTTTATTTTTATACCCCCTCATAATCAAATATGAGGGGTATACAGTTTAATTAAATGAAGGTTATAAAATATTCGTATCACCTAAGATACAAAAGTAATTGACAAGTATTAATTTTTGTGTTTCTTTATCATTTGTTAGTATATTCTAACATATTTCTGTTTTATGTCAATACTAATAAGCGTAATTTTATTTATTTTTTCTTTCAATCCATTCATTTTTTGTAGTATTTGAATTAGTCATTAATTTTTTTAACTCATCTCTGTTTTTATTATCCAATGCCTTTTTAAAATCTTCCAAACAATTTATATATTTTTGAAGCGTATCAGATAAATATTCACTATTATACAAAAATAACTCACTCCACATATTGGCATCTATTGTTCCAACTCTTGTATGATCTCCCAAACTATTTCCTTCATAACCTAATGAAGCTAAAAAATGGTCATGATTAACAATGCCGCATGCTATTATATGCATAAGCTGACTTGTAAAGGCTATCATTTCATCATGTTTTTCTGGTGTTGAAATTATTACTTTTAAACAGCCTAAATCTTTTGAAAGTTTTTTTATAATGTTAATATCATCTTCATTTGCATTTTCATTATTTACTATTATGGCATTTGAATTTTTGAAAAGAGTTTCTGAAGAATTGCAGTATCCTCCTTTTTCTTTTCCTGCCATAGTATGAAGTCCGACATATTTTTTATCTTTTGCATTATTAAAAATATCTGTCTTCACTCCGCAGAAGTCTGAAAGTATTTTATTATCATCAATTAAGTGTTTATATTTATTTATAATATCTATCGCTATAGAAGGCAATGTGCATAACATAATAATGTCAGACCATTTAATGCATTCTTCTATATTATCATAATTACAATAACCTTTTTCAATATATCCGTCTTTTACAGCAGATTCTATATTTTCTTTATTTGTATCTATAGCATATATATTATAATTTTGATTACTAGCTTTTAATGCTTTAATTAAAGAACCGCCCATCAAGCCCATTCCAATTACTGTTATATTTGGCATAATATTTCCTTTAATATAATTATTTTATGATTGCTTATATTTTTATTATTTGTTTTCTATATCATTTAATATTTCTAATACTTTATTTTTATCTTTTATAATGAAACTGTTTCCTTTATTGCTTAATTCGATAGGTACATCTTTTTTTATTATATAATTGATAAAACGGCTTGGTTTTTTGAATTTAGTATGTTTTACTGCACTTGAACCGCTGTTTATTGAAAATCTTTTATTTATTTCATTCATTACATTAGCTAAAGATATATTCATGTTTTCTTCGCAATTAGCAATTATTTCATTGAATGCATATATAAAATTCTTTTCACTAATTTCACAGTTATGCAAATTTAAAATATTAGACATTACATCTTTAAAAATATTCATATCATTAATATAAAAATCATCACCGTCTATTTTTGTTTCTATTCCATTATTATTTAGATATTTTAGAACATTCTTTATTTTTTTGAATTGAGTTTGTTCTATAGCACTTTTTCCTTTTTCAAGATTGAAGTCTTCATTTATCTTATTACAAATATCAGAGATGGATATTCTTATATTTTCTATTGTTTCAGTATTATTGTAAATTTCTATTATTCTATTATAAAAGAAAGTTAAGAAATCATTTTTGTCTATAGTGATTTCTTTTTTTATTTCTTTCTCTTGTTTATCATTTTTATCAGAAACTTTATAATCTTCAATTTTAAATATATGACAGCATGAATTTTTAAATATATCTCTTGCAGAATTATCAGCTATTGTAACTATTGAAACTAAAGCCCCAAATCTTGTTAATCTATCCATAATAACTGTATAATCAACATCTCTAGTTACAAATACTGCTATATCAATTTTTTTATCTATAACAAAATCTTCAAATGCATCTATTGAAGATATCATATCTGCCATATTTTTTGCTTTATTAACTGGAACAGAATAAATAATATCTATATGCAAATCTCTTAAACTTTTAGCATATTTTTTTATTGATTTTGCATCGCCGTAAGATTTTTTTATAGAATAGAAAACTTCTTTATCTTTAAAATTGTTTTTATAATATAATAGTATATTATTAAGCATTGATTCAAAATTAACATCATAAGTTAAATGACATATATTTTCTAAATCTATGTATATACCTATCTTTTTCATAAATACCATCTCTTATAATTTAATTATGATTTATTGTATAAAGAAATTAATAAAAATACAATACTATTTAAGGTAATTTATATATTTTGAAATATGTAATTTTTAAGATAATTCATGTATTACAGCTTCTTTATAATTTTTCATTATATCTCTTATGAATGTATCTTTTGTAAATATTACTATAGGTATATTGTATTTATTTGAATATTCTTTTATAAATGATAATGCTTCTTTGGTTCTATTATTATCAAAAGTTATGAATGGGTCATCTAATAATATTAGTCTACCTTGTTCATGTATTTTTGTAATCATAGAAAGACGCATAGCTATATAAACTGCATCCTTTGTAGCTGAAGAAAGCAATTCTACATTTCTGCTTTCATTTTGTTTATCTTTAACCATAATTTTAGATTTATCAAAACCAGACATTGTAATTCCGTTATCTGATAAACTTTTTCCTGTTATATGATTATATAAAACTTTAGCTTCATTTGAAAGTGAATTGAATATATCATCATTCTTTTTATTGATTTGAAGCAGCATATCCTCCAACATTTCTAAAGCCTTTTTCTTTTTATTCATATTTTTTATTTCTTCATTATTTTCTGCATATTCGCTTTCAAGATTTATTATATTATTATGTACATTATCTGCACTGTTTAGTTCGCCTTGAATATATGAAGCATTAGACATTACTTTATTCATATTTTCTTTTAAAGCATTTATTTCTTTTTCTAAATCTTTTAATTTATTTTCTATTGCTTTCATTTCCATTTCATTAAAATCTTCAGGATTAACTCCTTTTTCATCTAATTCTCTTAATATTCTATTACAATTAGCTTCAAGTGTTTTTATATCTTTAAGCCCGAATTTTTTTGCTTCTGTCATAAGTTTTGCAAATAATTCTTCTGTATTTTTATAAACATTATCAAAATTAGTTTTTATCTCATAATAATTTTCTTTGCTTTTTACATTAAGTTTATTTAATAAATCATTAAAGTCTTTATTGTATTTTTCTAAATTTATTAAAGCTTCTTGTAATTGTTTTTTATAATTTTCTAATTCTTCATCATCTTTTTTAGAAAGTATCAATTCTATTTTTGCCAATTCTTTTGTTAATATATCTTTAAGTGCAGAAAGTTCTAAATTATTTGCATTTATATCAAGTTCGGGTAGGGTATCTAGTATATCATTTATAAACTTATCATTTTTACCTTCTTTTATTAAGAGGAATGGTATTGAAGGAAGTATTATTAAAAACCAATAAGGATTTTTAAAATATAAACTTAGTAGCGATGATATTAAAATTACAGCTGATAAGAAAACTATTTTTGGTATTTTATTTGTTTTTTCTCTAAGTACATCTATCTTTTTTATTGCTTTATCTATTCTTATCATTATGCTTTCATAATCAATTTTATTTTTTTCTTCTACAGCTTTTTGTAAAGGTTCTATTTTTCCTTTTAAATTATATATTTCTTTTTCGCATTCATTTATTTTTTCACTTATATTGTTTATTATTTTTGAATGATCTTTTTGTAAATATATATTATCATTTATAAATTTATCTTTTTTGTTGAAGTCATTTATCATAGTTATAATATTTAATATGACATTCTTTTCTTTTGATTTATTTTTTTCTTCTCTTAAAGCATTTAATTTATTATATTCATTTATTTTTTCTTTTATGATGTTATCACTTTCTTTTAATAATTCATTTAAATCTTTTAACTTGTCTTTTTTATCTATTTCAGTATTAACTTTATTATATAAATTATCTAATTCTTCTTTTATTTCTTCATTTCTGTATTTTAAATTTTTTAATTGAGCTGGTATAGCATTTTGAGCTTTTCCAGAATGTTCGGCTTTTACTTCGGATATTATTTTTCCAACATCTATATCAGAAGCAAATAATTTTTTCTTTATTTCGCTTTCCCAATCTTTTGAATCTTTTTTACTATCGGACATTTCAAATATAATTTCGCTTTGTCTTATAGAATATAAATTATTATATGATTGAGGATGCATCTTTTTTGAAGGTTCTATTTCAGGAATAATATTAATATCTATATCATCGCCGTATCTTGATTTTATTTGTTTTGCAAATGTGGAAGTTCTTTTATTTTCTGAAAACAATAACATTAATGAGTCAAATATAGTAGTTTTACCGGATTCATTTTCTCCGTAGAATAAAGTGAGTTTATCAGATATATCAAAAGATTTATTTTTAAATTTTCCAAATTTGTTTAAATTCAAAACCATTTTTATTTCCTATATTTATAATGATGGCATTTTATCATTTTTAATACAAATTTCAAATTTAATAATTTTGTAATATTTGTATAAAATAAAGAATTGACATTCTATTATTTTTTTATATTATAATAATAAACAGTTAATTTAAGTGAGAAGAATATGAAAAAGTTAATATTATCATTGTTTTTTGTAATAGTTTTTAGTTCTGCTTTATTAGCACAGCATGGCGGAGGTGTTGCTTTGTTTGTGCCATTAACAGGCAGTTTTGCTTTTTCTGATGTAAGAGGATTAGACGGAAGTAAATTAAATATATTAAAAAATGGAAATTCCTTTGATTTTGGAGTTTTAGTTCAGCCGGGATATTTCTATGATTTCGGCGGATTATTAGGTTTTGATGCTTTGGCTGATATTGGATATTATAGAAGTTCTTACAGATATATAGATTCTGCTGAAGGAAAAGTAGTTTCATATTCATTTGATACTTTAAATGCTGGTGCTATGTTCAGAGTTACTTTTTTAGTATTAGCTTTCGGTATAGGAGCCGGAGCAAAAATACCATTGGCAGCCAATATTAGAGATGGTAATTATACTGCTAAATTAAATAGTGATGATATAAAAAAGTCATTTGATAATGCTGTAATACCATATTTAAAGTTTACATTAGATTTTAAATATAATTTAAGCAGTTTTGCCGCCATTGCCGCAGGTCTTTATTTTAATTATGATTTTGCTATGAATTATAAAAATCCTAATTATTCAAAATATAATATACATTCATTTGATTTTGGAATACAAATAGGTACTTATTTGGTTGGTACTAAACACTAATACATTATTTTTCATCTGGAGCGGAATATGCTTAAAGAACTTTTACAGCCAGAAATTGAGGATTTGATAGAGGAAAAAGAATGGGAAGCATTAAGAGATATACTTCCATTATGGCAAGAGGTAGAAACAGCGAATTTAATAACTTCATTAAAGAATGAAGATAAGTATAAAGTATTTAGCGTACTTCCAAAAGATTATTATTTAGGAGTTTTTCCTGAATTAGTTCCTATAGATCAGCAAAGAATAATAGAAAATATGCCTGAAGCTGATGTTAAAGAGCTTTTAGAAAATATGAATCCCGATGATAGGACATATTTTTTAGAGTCAATTCCTGAAGAAATGTCAGAAAGTATATTAAAACTATTAGGAAATGAAGAACGTGAGATAGCTTCTTGGCTTTTAGCTTATCCAGAAGGCAGTATAGGACGTTTGATGACTCCGGAATATATTAGTATTAAGCCTGATTGGACTGTTGGAGAGGCTTTTGAATATGTTAGAAGCAATATAGCAGAATCAGAAACTTATACAACTATATATGTTATAGATTCAAGAAGAACATTGATTGGCTCTATAGCTTTAAGAAAATTGTTTTTTACAAATAAAGATGCTCTTATATCAGAAATAGCAAATAATTGTCCATGTATATTGGTATATGAAGAACAAGAAAATGCTATTGAAATTATAAAAAAATATAATTTGCATTCCCTTGCCGTTGTTGATGACAGACATTCAATGCTTGGAATTGTTACGGTAGACGATATATTTGATATCGCTGAAGAAGAATATACAGATGATTTTCATAAAATGGCAGGTATTACATCAAGTGAAGATCAATTCGATGATAATTTAAAGATTACACCTATATTGACATTATATAAACAGAGAATATTATGGCTTTTGGTATTAGTATTTATCAACATATTTTCTGGAGGTGTTATAGGCATATTTCAAAATACACTGCAAAAACATATAGTCTTAGTTGTGTTTTTGCCATTGCTTATAGGAAGCGGAGGAAATGCTGGCAGTCAATCGGCAACTTTAGTTATACGTTCGCTTGCCATTGGTGATGTGGTTTTAAAAGACTGGTTTTATATGCTTACAAAAGAAATTATAGTAGCTTCAATATTGGGGTTAAGTATGGCAGTTGGTGCGTATGTTTTAGGCATAATAAGAGGCGGATTTGAAATAGCTGCTATTGTAGGCATATCTATGTTCAGTATAGTTTTTATTGGAAGTGTTATAGGGCTTTGTTTGCCTTTTATATTGACAAAATTAAATATAGACCCAGCTATAAGCGGGGCTCCTATGCTTACATCTATATGTGATATAATAGGTACAGCAATATATTGTTCTATAGCAACTTTGGCATTTATAATATTTAAATAATGTTATAAAAAAATAATATTTTTTTTATTATTTTTAAATTTTTTTTAAAATATTGTTAAATTATAGTTATAATTTATAATACATTAAGTAGTAATAAAAAATGTATTTGACTATTTACTCTTTTATATTAAATTTATAGTAAACGAGGTTTGTTACTTTATGAGAGAAATTGAAATAGAATTACATGAAGCTTCGGCAAAAAATAATATATTAGCTGTGGAAATTCTTCTACAAAATAAAGATATAGATGTAAATTTAAGCAATATATTAGGTTTGACACCTTTGACTCATGCATGCAGAGCAGGATATAAAGAAATAGTTGAATTATTATTAAAAGCTGGTGCTGATCCAAATAAAGCTGATCAATTATATATAACACCATTAATGAACGCTTGTGCTAATGGTCATACTGATATAGTTAATATTTTGTTAAAAAATGGAGCCATTGTGAATTTATCTAATTGTAATAATGAAACTCCTTTACACTATGCTTGTTCAGAGAATCATTTTGACATTATTAAGATACTTGTAGAAAATGGTGCTGATGTTAATGCTAAAACAGATACTAATGTTACTCCATTAATGTATGCTTGTCAGAAATCTAACTTTGAGGCAGTAAAATTTTTAATTGATAATAATGCCAATATAGATGATGTTGATATATACGAAGAAACTGTATTATCTTATGCTATATCTAGCGGAAATATTGATATAGTAGAATATATGCTTAATACAGGAAATATAGAAATTCCTAAATATTCTTTAACAATAGCAGCTATAAGCGGAAATCTATCATTAGTACATTATATACATTCTAAATTATCAGGAAATAAAAATAATGTATTTTCAAGTGCATTTATATCCGCTGCTTATAATGGGCATTTAGATGTAGTTAGATACTTTTTTGATAATTCTAAGAAAAAAGCTCCTAAAGCTTTAGCTATTGCTGCTTCTGCAGGTCATAAAGATATAGTAAATTATTTCCTTATGAATAAAGTACCGCCTGATGGTGTAACTGATAATGGAAAATCTGCTTTAATTTCAGCTATAGAAATAGAAAATAAAGAAATTATAGATTTGCTTATAAAATATAATGTTGATGTTAATAAAGCTGATGATGATGATGTAACTCCTTTGATGTATGCTTGTTATATAGGAAATATTGATGTAGTAAAAACTTTGCTTGATAATAATGCTGATACATCTGCAATAGATGGTATTGAAAGAAATGCTATTGTACATGCTGTTATAGCTGGAAATATAGATATAGTTGAACTTCTTCTTATGTACGGAATGACATTAAAATCATCGGAAGATACTATTACACCTTTAATGTGGGCTGTTATATATGATAATTTAAAATCTGTTAAGTATTTGATAGAAAAAGATGCTGATATAGAAGAAAGTGATATTAATGGTTGGAATTCTTTTATGTTTGCTTGTGCTAAAGGATATATTGATATAGTTAAATATATTTTAGAACTATATCCTGATATCATTAATAGAAAAAGTAAATCTAATGAAACACCTTTAATAATAGCAGCTGATAATGGTAGGGTAGATGTTGTTGATTATTTATTGAAAAATAATGCTTCTATTAAAGATCAAAATTCTAATGGAGATACTGCATTATATATAGCTTCTTCAAACGGATATTTTGAAATATGTGAAAAATTAGTTAAATATTATGAGATAAACGATACTACTAAAAATGAATTTGAAAAAGAATGTGTAATTGCCAAAGAAAAAGGATATAATAGTATTGTTAATCTATTTGAAAATAAATTAAAATCATAAAAATACTTTAATATTTAATTCTATTTTTGACATTTTAGTGTAAATATTATATTATCTATAGTAGTAATCTTAAATAATTAGGTTTGTATATGCATAACAAAGAAAGACTTGGTACTATAGGTGTATTTTTAACTGCATTAATTTGGGGATATAGTTTTGTTGCAGTTAAAGTTGTAGTTCAGGAAATAGAGCCGTTTTATCTTGTAGGATTCAGAAATTTAGCTGGCGGTATTTTTCTATCAATAATATTTTTTAAGAAACTTATAAAAACAACAAAAAGAGATATATTATTATCTATTCCAGTTGGAACGGCATTATTTTTAGGATTTTTCCTTCAAACTATGAGTTCTAAATTTATAACTGCTTCAAAGGTGGCATTTTTTACAGGGTCTTATGTAATATTTATACCATTTTTTAGCTGGATAGTGTATAAAAAAAGACCTCATATTGCCGCATTTATAGCAGCTATAATCACTATTATAGGTTTATATCTATTAACATCTTTTGACGGATTTGGAAGCATTAAGGCAGGGGATTCATTTGCTTTGCTTTGTGCTATAGTATTTGCTATCCATTTGATGCTTATAGATAAAATGCTTGAATATGTAGATGGTATAAGAATGGCAGCCTTACAGCTTATAATAGCTGGTACAATATCTTTTGCTGTAGGTATAATAACTTCTACGCCTTTTAATATTAATGCTGTATCTTCTGAAAGTATATATTCGCTTCTTTATTTAACTATAGGTGCAACAGGAATAGCTTATTTACTTCAAACAGTATCTCAAAAATATGTTAATCCTAGTAAAGCAGGGATTATTTTAAGTTTGGAATCATTTTTAGGTGCTTTGGCAGGCATTATATTTATGAAAGACCCTCTCACAATTAATTTTATTATAGGCGGAATATGTATGGTAGCGGCTATATTTATATGTGAGATAGGAAGTAATATGAAAAAATCAGATTCTTAATATTTATTAGTTGAAGTTTTTTTATAATTTATTAATTTTTATTATGAAATTGATACGTATATATGGTATATGTTTGCAAAATTGTGATTTATATATTAAAATATATGGGTAGTAATTTTATTTAAAAGAGGTTTTTTATTATGGCTTCATTTATGGATAATTTAAGAGAAAAAGTAAAATCTAATCCTAAAACTATAGTATTAGCTGAAGGATATGATGAAAGACATGTTAAAGCTGCAGTTATTCTTAAAAAAGAACAATTAGTAAAAGGTGTTGTATTAGTGGGAGATACTGCTAAAATAGAAGCTTTGGCAAAAGAAAATGCATTAGAATTAGACGGTAATTTTGCTAAAATTTTTGACCCTAATAAAGATGCTAAAACAGAAGGTTATATAGAAATGCTTTTCAAAGCTAGAGAAAAGAAAGGTATGACTAAAGACCAAGCTAAAGAATTAATAGTTAATAATTCTGTTTATACTGGAGCAGCAATACTTGCTTCTAATGAGGCAGATGGTATGGTTGGCGGTGCTGTTTATGCTACAGGTGAGATGTTAAGAGCAGCATTATTCTTAATCGGACTTAAAAAAGGTATTAAAACATTATCTTCTACTTTCTTTGTAGAAAGTCCTGATAAATCTTTATTTACTAATGGTATAGCTTGTTTTGCTGACTGTGCTGTTATTCCAGATCCTACAGCTGAACAGCTTGCAGATATTGCAGAATCTACTGCAGAATCTTACAAAATTATGACAGGATTAGAACCTAAAGTAGCATTGCTTTCTTTCTCTACTAAAGGTTCAGCTAAACATGATAGCGTTGATAAAGTTATAGAAGCTAAAAAAATATTAGATTCACGTAATGTAAGCTTTGTTTATGACGGTGAAATGCAATTTGATGCTGCTATAGTTGAAAAAGTTGGTGCTCAAAAAGCTCCTAATTCACCTATTAAAGGTAATGCTAATGTACTTATTTTCCCAGAATTAAATGCTGGTAATATTGGTTACAAAATAGCTCAAAGAGTTGGTAAATGTACTGCTATAGGCCCTATGCTTCAAGGTATAGCAAAACCTGCTAATGACCTTTCAAGAGGATGTTCTGCTCAAGATATAGCTGATTTAGCAGTTTTAACCTCTTTACAAGCTCTATAATGAAATTTATTTTATAAGAATAAAACAAAAGGCCTTAATATTATTAATAATATTGAGGCTTTTTTATTTATAGTAAGTAGTAAGTATATTGAAGTTTAGAATTAATGTAATATAACTTTATTTCTTCCAAGATGTTTAGCTTCATACATTGCAGAGTCAGCGTTTTTGATTGTGTCGGCTATTGGTTTTTTTGATGTTCCTTTATGTTCTGCTATTCCAACACTAACGGTGACATTGATTATGGTTGATTCATAATTAAATCTTTTCTTTTCTACTGTTTTTCTAATTCTTTCAGCTACTATATATGCCTGTTCTTTTTTGGTATTTGGACATATAACTATAAATTCTTCACCGCCGTAACGTATAGCAATATCGCTTTTTCTAAGCATGTGTATATTATCTGAAGCATTGCTTAATAATTTACCTATTCCATGAAGTACAACGTTTCCGCAATCGTGACCGTAAATATCGTTTATATCTTTAAAATGGTCAAGATCCATAAATATTATTGAAATACTGTATTTATATCTTTTAGCTCTTTCAACTTCTTCTTCTATGATTTTATTGAAGTATCTAACATTAAATAATCCAGTTAAAGGGTCTATTGTAGATTGAGAATGTAAAGTATCAATTTCTTTCATTAATTTTTTTATGACTTTATCCTTTTCCATAGAAGACTTTTTTTCTATTTCATTTATGTTTAAAGTCATATTACGCATTTTGATTTTTACTACAGTTTCAAATAGATCATATATATTGATTACACCAATAGGATAGTTGTCATTATTTATAATAACAAGATAATCCATTTTGTTTTCTTTCATTATTTCAAAAGTCATAAGAATATCATCTTCAGGGTGTGCTATTACAAGATTTTTATTCATAAAAGCAGATATTTCTTTTGTTATAAAGTTTTTGGAATTTTTTTTGGATACATCTTTCAATAAATTTATAAGAACATCGTTGAAATTTATTATACCTACTATTTTATCCGAATCATTTACAACAGCAAGTATTTTATTGGAAGATTTAGATGCAAGTGATGCTAGCTCTAATAAATTAGAGTCTTTTTTTACTACACCTATACGATTTTCCATAATGGATTTTACAATACTTCTATACATTAGAAATACCCTAAATAAGATATAACCTTTCTATAATATTAACATATATACAGTTTTTTTTCAATATATTTTTTTAATATGTTCATTTAATAGAAAATGTCTGTTTTATCTTGATTTTTTTGCTTTATAAAGTATCATAGTAGCAAACTTGTATATTGGATATCGTAGATTTGTATGAAAAAAATAAATATTTTTATAGTATTATTTTGTTTATATCCAACAATTATTTTTGCTGATATAAATACACTTTTTAATATTGATATATATGAAAGAAAGCTATCAGTAAATACTAATACAGGCATTTATAAGAATGAACTTTTTATAGAACAAACTGCTTTGGGAGGATTTAATTACATAAAATTTAATTTAGAAACAAGATTATATTATAGATTATATATGTATAAAAATGCAACGAATTATTTGTTTAAAGATACTAAAGTAGATTTTGGAATAGAAAATAATTTTTCTTTATCATCAGATCTTATAGGAGCTTTCATAGACATAAAACCATTATCTTTTTTTGGAATAAGAATAAGCGGCTATGCAGATTTTATGTTTAATGCGATGAATTTTGGTTATGCAGGTTTTGATAATAAAGATGTTAGTTATTCATTTGATGAATTATATGCTATGAAGAAAGGAGATGCTTTCGGTTATATAATAAATGTTTCTCCTTATTTTGTATTTAAATTTAAAAATTTTGCTTTGATAAATAATCTAAATATGTCTTATGTTAATGTGGGTAAAAAGGCGTACTATTATGATCCTAGAACTTCAATATTGCATCAAAAAAGCGAGTTTGAATTAATTAATGATTTTTATCTTTTAGGTAAAATCAATTTATTTTATATAGGCGGATATTATGGACTTACATATTTAATTAATTCAAAACATTTATCTCATAAATTAGGAATAGCAGGACTTATGAATTTAAAATTTTTAAAAGAAAGATTGCTTCTTAATATTGGGGCATCAGCTGGTTTGCATGTTGGTCTTCCGCATTATAATAATAGTACTTTTATAGAGCTTAAAGTTTCATTAGCTTATAAAATAATTTAGAAATATTTGAAAGAGAGTTTATGGTAAAAAGAAGGTTAATTCCAGATATATATTTATTAACTATATATATAGCTTTGCTTATAGCAGGATTGGTAGCTATATATGGTGCTCAAACAGTACATGAACCTAATGGCGGGTATTTTATTAATCATTTGAAATTATTATCAATTATGTTATTGGCTACTATTGTTGTATTGATAGTTCCAGATTTTTTTGATGTTTTAGACAAAATGGTGCCGTTTCTTTTACTTTTTACTTTGATTTTACTAGCATGGGTGTATTTTTTTGGTATAACAGTTGCTGGAAGTTATGCTAAAAGATGGCTTCTTATTCCTGGAGGTATTACTATACAGCCTTCTGAAATAGCTAAAGTAACATGCAGTATATATTTTGCAAGTGTACTAAGTAAAAAAGGTGAAAAATTATTTGATATGAAAAAAGGTTTGTTTCCGCCTTTAGTAATTTTATGTTTAGTTTCAGGTCTTATACTTATAGAGCCGGATTCCGGAACAGCACTTTTATTTGCTATGATTGGCTTTTCTGTATTTTTTTATGGAGGAATACCTTTAAAATCTTTACTCTTATCAGCATTGCTTTTAGCTGTATTATTTTCTTTATTTATATTTAATGTTCCATATATGAGAAGCAGAGTAAATTCATATCTTGATCCGCAGGCACAGTCTGAAGAAGATGTTTATCAAATTAGAAGGGCTAAATTGGCTTTTAATTATGGAGGTATTACTGGAATACCAGATGAAGAAATAAGAGATGTAAGTACTCATTTGCCTGCCGCATTAACAGATTTTATATATGCTTCAGTATCTCAAAGATATGGTTTAATAGGAAATTTAATAATATTACTTCTTTTTCTATCTTTCACTATTAGAGGTTTTATTATATCGTCACGGACGAATGATTTATTTTTGAAGAATCTTTCATTTGCCATAACTATGTTTATTAGTGTACAGGCTTATTTAAATATTATGGTGGCAACTCTTATGATACCAACTACTGGAATTCCGCTTCCTATAATTAGTTATGGAAGAAATGCATTGGTTATTAATATGATAATGGTTGCTATACTATTAAAAATAACTCAAAGGAGTGAAAAATGAATATAATTTTATGCGGCGGAGGTACAGCTGGTCATATAACACCTGCTATTTCGATATATGATTATGTTAAAAATTTAGGACATAAACCTAGACTTGTTGTTGCTCAAAAGGATTATCATCTTATACCTAGCAATTATGATTTTAATACTATAAATATAAATCCTCCAGGAAATTTTTGGAAAAAAATATTATTTATGTTGAGATTTATACCAGCTTTAATGAAGTCTTCGCGTATAATTGACAGACATAAACCGGATTGCATAATAGGAATGGGCGGTTTTGTATCACTTCCTATGCTTTATGTTGCTAAGTGGAGAAATATACCTATTTTTTTATGCGAACAAAATTCTATACCTGGAAAGGTTAATAGAATATTTTATAAAAATGCTAAGCAAGTATATTTAACTTTTTCAAAGACATTAGAGTTTATGCCTAATGGAAAAGTTTTTGGAAATCCTGTTAGAAATGATTTCTTTGTAGTAAATAGGGAAGGAGCCAGAGCAGTTTTAAAATTATCAGATAATGATAAATTATTGGTAGTTATGGGAGGTTCTCAAGGAGCTTTGAAATTAAATGAATTATTTTTTGAATGTATAAAGGATATAAAAAGTAGAGTTAATAATTTACGCATAGTATGGCTTGCTGGTCCTAAATGGGCTAATGATATAATTAATAGAGTCAATGAAGCTAAATTTGATAATGTTTTTGTGCATAGCTATTACAGAGATATGGCTAATTTGCTTCATGCTGCTGATTTCGTTATATCAAGAGCTGGAAGCAGTTCTATAAGTGAAATATTGGCTGTTAATGTGCCTTCTTTATTAGTTCCTTTTCCTTATGCTACTGATAATCATCAATATTTTAATGCTTTGGATTTGCTTAATAAGGATATGGCTTATTTGATAGAAGAATCAGATTTAGATAAAGAAAAATTAGAAAATGTTATAATAAATAATTTGAATAATGATGAAAGATTAAAAACTATTAGAGAAAATATAAGAAATAATTGGAGTTCAAGAGCGGTATCTTCAATAGTTGATGATATAATGAGTGTTTTGGAAAAGTAAATTAAATATTATTTTGGTGATTTTGTCTTACTTAAATATTAAATTAAAATTGAGGATTATATGTTTACAAAGAGAAAAGAAAAAATACATTTTATAGGAATTGGCGGAATAGGAATGAGTGCTATAGCTAGTGTTTTAAATGCTATAGGTTTTACTATAACAGGAAGTGATTTGGCAAAAACTGCCAAGACTGAATCATTAGAGAAATCAGGAATAAAAGTATATTATGGTCATAAAGCAGAAAATATTGAAGATGATATTACAGCGGTTGTAACTTCTTCAGCTATAAGCCCTACAAATGAAGAAATAATTACTGCTAAATCTAAAAAGATAACTGTGATATCGAGAGGTGAAATGCTTGCTGAGCTTATGCGTTTAAGATATGGTATAGCTATATCAGGTTCTCATGGAAAAACTACTACAACATCTCTCATAAGTCAAATAATGATGTGTGCAAAACTTAATCCAGTTTGTATAATAGGCGGAAATCATTTTAATTTGAAAAGTAATGCTGCTTGTAATGATTTGAGCAGTGAATATATGGTATGTGAGGCAGATGAGAGTGACGGAAGTTTTTTAAGACTTTCTCCTGTTATAAATGTTGTTACCAATATAGATAATGACCATTTGGATTATTACGGTAATGTTGAAGCTTTAAGAGTTGCTTTTTTAGAATTTATAAATAAAGTTCCTTTTTACGGCTGTTCATTTTTATGTTTTGAAAATGATGTTGTGAAGGATTTATCTAAAAGTGCAAATAAAAAATATTATTCTTATGGTTTTTCAAGTGATTATGATTTTTATGTAGATAAGGATTCTATAAGAGTTGAAGCCCCTATAACTTATTTTAAAGCATATCATAATGGAGAACTTTTGGGAGAATTTAATGTTCCGCTAATAGGAATTCATAATGTTTTAAATTCACTAGCTTCAATTGCAGTAGCTTTTCATTTAGGTATAGATGTTGATACAATAAAAGAAGGATTAAGAACTTTTGAAGGTGTTGGAAGAAGATTGAATAAGCTTTATGATAAGGATATAACATTATTTGATGATTATGCACATCACCCAACAGAAATAAAAGCTACTCTTTCATCGGTAAAGAATGCTTATCCTAATAGGCGTGTAATAGCAGTATTTCAGCCTCATAGATACAGCAGGACTGAATTACTTTTGAATGATTTTGAGTATGCATTTAATGATGCAGATGAGGTTATAATTACCGATATTTATGCTGCAGGAGAAGCTCCTATTCCCGGTGTAAGCGGTGAAATTATATGTGATATAGTAAGAAAACAAAATAGTAATGTAAGATATATACAAAATATAGAAGATGTATTACCAGTATTGGACAATATGAAAAAAGATGGGGATATAATATTAACTTTGGGAGCTGGTAATATAGTGAGGGTTAGTAATGAGTATGCAAGACAATTACAAAATAGCTGAGAATTTTCTCAAAGAAAAAAATATAGAATATTATAGAAATCACCCATTTAGAGAATTTAGCAGTTTTTATATTGGCGGGAATATTGATTTATATATTGTTGTGAAGAAGATACAGGATTTTTTGGATATAGCTAATTTTTTTAATACTAATACCATAGATTATTTTGTTATGGGGGATACAAGTAAAGTTATTGTTTCTGATAATGGTTATAATGGTATTATAGTATCACTAGAAGGGGAGTTTGAATATTTTGAATTTTTAGATGACGATGTTTTGATTGCCAATAGTTCTTCAATTTTGGAAAGACTTTCCCATGAGGCAAGAATAAGAAATTTAACCGGATTGGAATTTGTTGCCTTGGTTAATACTAGACTTGGTGTAGCCGTTTATGATAAATTGGAATCTTTTGGTACTTCGATTTTGAATTTTATTGTTTCGGTAAAATTTTTTGATAAGAAAAATTGCTGTGTTGTAGAATTAAATAAAGATGAGTATTTAGCTTTAACTGATAAAGAAAAAGAATTTATTATTATATTATCAGTTGTATTTAAATTGGAAAAAGATACACCGGAACGTATAGATAATAGAATAGATTGGTTTAGATATATAAGAGGTTCTGTGTCTCCTATGGAATCATATATAGGTCCAGTGTTTGAAGATTGTTATGATATTAAGGCTTATGAAATGGTTGAAAGGGTAGGCGGGCTTGGTATGAAATTGGGACATATGAGATGGCATAAGAGATTTCCTAATTATATAGTTAATGAATGTTTATATGATAATAATAATGAATTGTTTAAAGCTCAAGATGTTATTAATTTGATAGAAGATACTAGAAAGAAGATAGAACAGCATTATGCCTTTAATCCGAAAATCAATGTTGTTTTATTAAGCTGATAATTATTAAAATTGTATAAGAAAAGCGGAAATCTATTTTAGCTTTAATAAAGTTATAATAGTTTCCGCTTTATTTTTATATAATTTATTTAAAATTATTGTTCATTTAATACATTGTTATTCATAAATCTAATTTGAACGTATTTATTAATATCTATATTTGTAGAAAGAACTTTTGTGAATATAAATATATTTTGCTGTGATTCATACCATTTATTAACTTCGCCGCCAATATATGCATTTCTAACATCTTCACCTGAGAACCATATACCTGTTTCTTTTTCTAAAGCTACAGCTTCTATTGATTTTTTATTAAAATTAGCAACCATTTCTATAGCTTCTTCTAAATTGGCCGCTCTGTAATCCATAGCTTTAAGTATAGCTTTTGAGAATCTAGCAACTATATCTGGATTTTTTCTTTGATAATCTGGAGTTACTATCCAACTGCTTGGGAATGAACCTACATTATAAAAATTTGTTATAGTAGTGATTACTTTTACATCATTACTAAGTTTTTGCATTATTTCAAAAGTATACGGAGCCTGTATAGATACAGCGTCAATAGTTTTATCAAATATAGAAAGTACCATTTTCGGACCGTCCATATAAAGAACTTTCACATCTTTTCTTTGTACTCCTGATGTTTTTAGTGCTAAATCCAATAAAATGTCTGATGAAGTTCCAATTTGTGTTCCAATTTTTTTACCATTTAAGTCTGCAATTGAATTTATTTTAGCATCTTTTCTTGCTATTATTTGTTCTGATTTACTTAATCCATTAGGAAATAATACATTAACTTTTCCTTGTACAGCTAATGAATGTGCTCCATGTCCTATATAAGCAAATTGTATATCATCTTTTAACATAGCATCTACTTCAGAAGGGCCATCTAAAAATTTTACTAATTCAACGTCTAAATGTTCGTTTATGAAATAACCTTTTTCTTGTGCTATGATGGCTGTTGATGTTCCAGAGAAGTCTGCCATATATCCAACTTTTATTTTTGTCATATTTGTTTCTAAATTTTCATTTGCATTTTCTACTTTATCAATATTTGTAAAGCCTTCTAAATTATCATTTTTCTTACAAGATATTATCAGTATAATAAATAAAATTAACAGTATAATTTTTGATGTTTTCATGTGTCCTTCCTTCTATTTAGTAGTATTAATTATTTAATAATAATTATATATTTATATTCTTTTTAATTAAAAAAAATAGCAATATGAAAATATGAAGAAAATTGATATATATAATTTTTTATAGTAAATATTTTGTATAATGATAAAATTGTATCATTTGTATTTTTATATATACTATAATTTCTAAATATATTGACCAAGTTAATAGAAAATAATATTATAGAAATATGCTAGTAAAGCCCATAATATAAAATATATTACAGGCTATTACTAATGATATAAACTTTTTCTACATAAAAATTAAGTAAACTAAACTTTAGTTATATGTCAATTTATAATTTTTTTATTGTCTATTTATTAAGTGTTATATATGTATTATAATCAATTAAGTAATAAAAATCAAATTATATTATTAAATTTGGGGATATAAATGTGTATTTTTATATAATGAAATTATTTGGAATAAATTTAAAAAAATTATATCAAGTTAACATACTACATAAATTTATGATTTAAACTTTCGATAATAAAACAACAATATGTCAAACAGATATACTTTTATTATGGGGTTTTATTATGAATATGCATAGTGATTATGTTTTTAATGAAGATAAAATGTATATTTTACTAGAAGAATTCAGTGATTATTTACAGACTTTAAATTATGCAGCACACACAATAAACAGTTACAGTAAAGATTTAAGAGAATATTTCGGATTTTTAGAAAGTAAAAATATTTTATTAAATGATGCAGATCATTATACAGTTAGAGATTATTTAACTTTTTTAAAAGGAAAATCTTTAACCAATTCTACTATGTCAAGACATCTTTCTTCTATTAAAAAATTTTATAAATATTTAATAAGAAATGGATATTCAGATAAAACAAGAATAGTAGACATGAAAAGCCCTAAGAGAGAAGAACATATAGCTAAATTTTTATCAATAAGTGATATAGACAGTATATTGGCCATAGATGATGAAGGAGATTTTACATTATTAAGAGATAAAATGATGGCTCTTTTTATGTATGCAATAGGATTAAGGGTTTCTGAATTGGCTTCACTTAGATTTAGTATGATAAAAAAGGGAAGTGAAACTTTAAGAATATGCGGAAAAGGTTCCAAAGTTAGAGATATTCCAGTTCTACCTATAGTATATGATAATTGGGATATATATATGGAAAAGAGGAGAATTATACAAAAAGAATACTCTGTAAATAATGATTATCTTTTTATAAATAGATTTGGAAAGCCTATAAGCGATAGAAGTATAAGAACTTCTATGAAACGTTTAATAAGAAATGCAAATATATCAGTTGATTTTTCTCCTCATACATTAAGACATACTTTTGCTACTCATTTACTTAATAATGATGCTGAAATTAGAGGCGTTCAGGAATTATTAGGTCATGAAACTATAGCAACTACACAAAGATATACTCATGTAACAAATTCAAGATTATTTGAGGTATATAATAAATTTCATCCACATTCTAGTAATCAATAATTTGTTGATTATTAATTTTTATATTTCTTGTATGTAAATATATTGTGATGATATATTTTTATTTAAAATAATTCTTGACGAATTATTATATAAAATATTTTTATGCAACAGTTTTCATGCTAATGTTAATAAATCGATAATTTACTGATTATTAATTTATTATATTTCTTGTATAAAATATATTGTGAAGATATATTTTATTTAAAATAATTCTTGATGATATTATTACATAAAATATTTCTATGCAACAGTTTTCATGCTAATGTTAATAAATTAATGATTTACTGATTATTAGTTTTTTTATATTTCTTTATACTTCTTATGTGCAAATATACTGTATGATGAGATATGTTTAAATAATTAGCTACTATTTGTACTGATTCTTTAAACTCAAATATACCTTGATTAAACAACTTTTTTATTATAGTTTTATTGTACACAGACGGACCAACTTCATCTCGGTCTATTCCTATAATAACTTTTTTTATGCTGTCTAATATAATATCTTCTGATTTGCTTTTTTTCTTATCTTTATTATTATTAAGACTATCAGGAATAAAAATTTTTAGAGTATTAATCAAAGAAATGTCAAAATTCCAACTTATAATTAACATACCTATAGGAATTTCAAGTGCATTTTTTATTATTGTGTAATTTAGCTTGGAACATTCTCCAGTTACTGATTCTACAAAATTGTTTTTATAATTAGTTTTATTATTTAAAAGTTCATTTAAAATATTATCATCTCTGTCTGATAGAATGTCGCCTATATTTTTATTTTGCAAATTATTATTAACGATATTGATTATTGATTTTTTATTATTTTCAAATGAATATAAAATTATTTCAGCGTCTTTACCTAAATAGCTTCCAAGTGATTGAGAAAGAATTTTGTATGTATCTAGTATAGCAAAATCTTCCTGATTATATTTGTAATCGTTCATTGTAAAGCTCGCCTCCATAATATTCCGCTCATATATAATATACTATAATATAATAAATTTTTTTTGTTTTCCAAATTTTTTTAATTAAAATATTTGTTTTATTGTTTTATATGTGTATAATAATACTTATAAGAATAAAAAATAATTATAAAATAGGGTTTTCTAATGGAAATAGATTTAAATAATTATACCTCAATCTCTTTAGATAAAATCAGAGATTATAAAGAATTAATATTAAAAGATAAAATAGATATTATTTCTAAAAATGGTTACGGTGTTATAAATGTGATACCTTATAATAAAATTGATTTTTTATTTGATGATAGTTTGAATAATAATATTCTATTTAATAATTCTGAATTTTATGTGTATAAATCATATTTGGATATGGTATCATTTTTTGTAGATCCAAATGAATTGAATAATAAAGATTATTTTTATTCGATTTTTACTAATTGTAAAGATTCATCAGATGATATAAGAATGGCTCAGGAAACTATGCTTGAAGAAATATTATCTATGAATAATTTTAAGAGAGTAGAGGATATTAAGAATTTAATAATAGAATTAGAAATAGAAGAAAACAGAGATAAATTCACTTGTAAAGCCGCTGAGATTCTTGGAAAAATATTAATAAAATTGGGTTTGATGCAAAGAATTAATGTTATAAGTAATATTAATAAAAATGATGATCATCATAGTAATATATTTGACAGCAAAAATTATAATATAAACTATGAAGAATTAATAAGAAGCGTAGCTGAAAGTGTTTTTGTATTATTAAATAAACCTTATGAAAAAAATGATATGATTTCTACTACAATAGGTTTTACTGGAAGCAATATTATAGATCATAGTAATAGAGTATTTCTTAATATCATGGAGTTTATGATATTCTATAATAGAAATATTAATATGGGTATACTTTCAAGAATAAGAGCTAAATGGAAAACAGAATACATGGCTTATTATGATAAAGTATCCAAGAAAAATAAATTTTTAAAAGATATTAGTAAATTGGATAATATATTTAAATTAGGAATAAGACAATTTGATAATATAGAAATTGTTAATATGGGTATTGCTGGATTACTTCATGATATTACATTAACTGATATTATAAATTATTTACCTTCAGATAGAGCAAATAATGAATTATATTCTCATTCTATAAAATCTTATAACTATTTAAAATATTCTATATCTAGTAATCAAGATGTAAATTTGGCTGTAGGCCTTCATCATGAATATTATGGATATGGTTATGGTCTTGGTATTACTTTGCATGATGCTATGAAAGCAAAAAGACCAAATTTTGAGTATCAATATCTAATAACATTTGATGCTAAAGATATACTCAATTTTTCCGCTTCTGTATATTATCCTGTTAAAATTTTAGAAATATTAGATTTATATGATTTTCTAAAATATAAACATGATATATGCTTTAGTGAAATTGAAACAGATGATCAGATAACAGATTATATGTATGATAATTTCTTAAAAGATGAAGTAAAAATAGATTATATTTTATTTACAATATTTAAATCTTATTTATCAGAGATGAAAAAAATTGAGTGAGGTGTTGATGAGATTATTAATTACTTTGTTAATTTGTACAATGCTGATTTTAACATCATGTTCTAATCAAGCTAATAATTCTAAATCAGATAATACTAGCACAAAAGAAAATGTATTGGATATGGTGCAAGTAGATTCTCCTAATTCATTTCTTCCTTTGGGTATAGGAATTACAGTAGCTCCTCCTGAACATGGACAGAATGCTAAATATTTTATAATTAATAAATATGTTGCTGAAGTAGATTTTGATTATATGAATAATGCTTATATTTACAGAGCTTCAAAAAATTCAAATAATTTAATTTCATTTTATAGTGACTATACAAACAGCGGAAAGAATTTTATAGAAGATGAATATTCTATAAATGTTGAGTATAATATTACTGCTAATGGTGAGAAGTTTACATTGTGGAGAGTAGACGATATTTATTATGCTTTATCAACAAAAACAGAAGATGATAAAGATTTAACTAATCTTTCTGCTTTGTATATCAAGTCTATACATTGGCATAAAAAATAATAATAGCTTTATATAATATTAACGTGTATGTAAATTGAAGTTTATATGCACGTTTTTATTGGCATTATAATTTAGCATTACTAAAAAGGAGTATATTATGGCTATTTATGGAGTAAGTGCTACTTTTGATGAAGTAGATGTTAGTCAGTATTTTATTGATAATAATGTGGCAGGTATTGGCTGGCCTATTAAATATGCACCAGATTTGCATCAATTTATACAGTCTTTAAAAGTTGGTGATATTATTTATATAAAATCATTTGCTAAAAAACTCAAATGATAACAATAAAAGCTGTAGGTATAGTAATTGATAATGAAATTGTTAAAAATTTTCCTATTGGAGATAGTAAAATAAGAATTGGAAGAAATGTGAAATGGATTGATAAAGAATCTATTACAATAGAAAATCCTAATGGTAAAAATAATGTTGTAAATAATAGTTTTTATGAAGAATTTAATCCTGAAATTCAAAAGATTATTATAGATAAATTTAAAGTTTGATTAGATATAATTTTTACTTGATATAGAAGATTATGATTATATTGACATTTATCGCTTATGTTATATATTATGTTAAGTTATATTCTTATTATATATAAATGAGGCTTTAAATGAAATCTTTTAATAAATTTTTTCTATTAATATTTATATTATTATTATCATGTTCAAATAATGAAAAAGAAATAGAGCAAAGAGAAATAGACAGAGGCGGAGCATTAATAGATAAAATAATATATGAAGTAAGAACTGACATGACAATAGCTATTAAAGATGTGGCAGACGGCAGAGCTGATTTAATGGCAAGCGGTATAGATGGAAGTGTTTATTTATCATTAAGTGAAAATGATTTGGAAAAACTTGATACTTATGCAGTTCCTTCAGGTTCTTGGTCTTTATTGTTTAACCCGGTACCAAATAAAGCACCTTATACAGTTACAACTAGAGATGGAAAAACTCATTTTAATCCTTTGGCAATAAAAGAAGTAAGATTTGCTATGAACTTTTTGATTGATAGAAAAAAACTTGTTGATGAAATTTTAAGAGGAGCAGGTCAGCCATCATTTACTCAGGCAACCCCAGGACAGCCTGGTACTTATAGATATAATCTTATACCTTCAAAAATGGGTATGACAGAAAATGGCAATCAGGAAAAAGCTCTTAATGATATAAATAAAGCTATGGAAAAAGCAGCTAATCTTCCAGAGAATAGGGGAAAGTTGGTAAAAGAAAATGGTTGGTGGAAATATAATGGTGAAGTTGTAACTATTAAATTTGTTATAAGAGTTGATGACCCTACAGGAAGACTTCCAGCAGGTAATGCCATATCTGATTTAATAGAAAAGACAGGAATAAAAATTGAAAAATTATTATATGACAGAAATAAATCTACACAGGTAGTATACGGTTCTGACCCAAAAGATTATGAATGGAATATTATAACAGAGGCTTGGGGAGCAGGTGCTACTCGTGCTTGGTGGGACGTTACATTAAGACAAATGTATGTAAGAGAAGGTAATTACATGCCGGGAGCTAATGTTGCAGAGTTTTGGAATTATGATAATAAAGAGGCTTCAAGAATAAGCGATAAGAATTCAAACGGCTGGTTCTTGACTGCTGATGAATATTGGAATGGCAATATGCGTTTGCAGGAAATAGGACTTGAAGATGCTGTTAGAATATATTTAAACTCTCAAACTCAATTTTTTGTGGCAAATAAAGAGAGATTTAACAGAAGAATGCTTTATGGTGTAGGCGATGGTATAAATGATTGGTCTATAAGAAGTGCCGATATAAAGCCTAACCGTAATGGTGAGAAAGTTCTTAGAGTGCTTCAGCATTCTGCCCAAGGTTCATTATTTATAAGTCCTTGGGATCCTGTAGGTGTTGGAGGATTTTCTGATGCTTATTCTGCTATAATGATAGGGCCTTGTTCCGATGCTGGTGCTTCTTTTGAATCTCCTTCCACAGCAAAAACAGAATTTATACTTGGTGAAGCTGATACTAATAGTTTAGAAATAGGTGTTATAGCTGGTAATAATGGAATACCTGTAGGTACAATAAAAGTTCCTCAAAATGCTAAGATGTACAATCCTTATACTCAAAAATGGGAAGAAGGCTTAACTGTTAAAATGAATGAAAATGGTGAGATGGTTTATAAAAAATCTGATAATCTTACTGCTTATGTTAAATGTAATTTTAAACCTAAAAGTTTTAAATGGCATCATGGAATACAGTCATCTTTAGTTGATTTGATGTATGGAAGTGTATTCATTGCAAATATAATAACTAAAACCAATGAAAATGATAAATATTATGATTCAGCTATGGCTGGAAGATATGCTTCTGCTATGGACAATGCAGTTGGAAGTGTCATAAATGATGATGGAAGCTTTACTATTTATGGAAATTATTACTGGCCTATGGATATGAACAGACAAATAGGTATTGCATCAGTAGGGCCAAAAATAGGAAACCCTAATAGAAACACTGTTATTCCTTTCGAGATAAATGAAGCTATAATGAAGCTTGTGTTAGAGGGTTCTAAATCTGGTAATGTTTATACTATTTCTCAGGATCAGTCATTGACAGCTATAGATGTTAAAAATCCTACTTGTGTATCTGATATAAAAGAAAAATTAATTGAAATGCGTGATTCTCAATATGTACCTGTAGGAATAGAGGAATATATCACAAAAGAAGAAGCGGTAAAAAGATATCAGGCTGCTATTGATTTTATAGATTCTTATGGTCATGCCTATATATCAAATGGGCCTTTCTTTATTTCAAGAATAGATTCAAAGGCTAATTATATAGAATTAACTGCCTTCAAAGACTATGGCTATACTGCTGAATATTGGATAGAAAAATTATCTACTAAAATGAGCAGAATAGAAGATATTGATATTCCTGCAATAGCAAACAGAAACAATAATATGAATATAGATATTTATGTTTCTACATACAACTATCCTGATAATGCATTTGAATTGCCTACTGATGATACTAAAGTAAAGGTACTTCTTCAGCTTCAAAATGGAGGCGAAAGAGAATATGATGCAGTTTTACAAGATGATGTATTCAAACTTACTATACCAAAAGAGGAATTATCATCACTTCCAAGGGGTAATTATATTGTTGTTATAGAATCATATATAGCTGATGAGACTCCTTATATAGAAACTAGAAGTTTTGTATTACAATAGGGTGGTATATATATTTTTAGAATTGTGTCTTTAAATTTATTATAAATATGTTATTATATTTCGGAAATTAAATGGGAGTAGTATTTGATTTATGGAAAATTTAGAAAATAATAACAATAACAACGAGAATAATAATTTAATTAATAATAATCAAGATAATTCAAATAATAATATAAATTCAACCATTCAAAGAGTAGATAAATCTAAAGAAGCAGAAGAAAATAAAAAATATATATTTAAAGTTGCTGTAGTAGCTTGTGCAATTGTATTTGTACTTCTTGTAGGTGCTGGAATACTTGTTGGATTATTTTTATTCATAAAAGGCAAATCTGATATGGATAAATTAGTTAGAAATTATGAAATATACAGTGAAGAAATATATAATAAAAGATATGGTGATAGAGTTGTAAAAGAAATGGTTAATAATTATTCTGCTGATGTTAATGAAACAGGCAGTGATAATGAAACTCCTTTATTTTATGCTGTTAAAAATAATAATATTAAAGCTGTTAAATTTTTAATAGAAAATAAAGCAGACACAGAAATAGCTAATAATTCAGGAATTACTCCTTTGTTATTAGCTATAAGCAATAATAATACGAAAATTGCCGAACTTCTTATAAAAGAAGGAAAAGCTAATGTATACGGCGGTTCTTATACAGAAAATGAGCTAAATAAATATCCAATGTATTATGCTGTTTCTCAAACTAATAAAAATATGATAAAACTTTTATTAGATAATTCATTTGATTTAAAGAGAGAACCTTCTCTTTTAAGTTATGCTATAGAAAATAGCGATGAGGGTATAGTACGTTATTTAATAGATAATGGGGCAGATATTAATTATAAAAATGCTAATGGAACAACAGTGCTTTATAATTCTGTTTTATCTCTTAATCCAGCATTAGTTGATTATTTCTTATCTAAAGGTGCAAAAATAGAAGAAGCAGGTGAAAGTGACCAATATGGTAATATAATAATGGCTGCTGCTGGTTCTAAATTCAATAATACAAGTTCATCTCCTGTAGATTTAGTTTTATTATCAAAGTCATCTACTAATAGTGCTAAGATAATGGGGAATATTATTTCTAATGCTAATAAAACTACTATAAACAGACTTGTTAATGGTAAAAATGCATTAATAATAGCTGCCGGAAATTCATACATAGATACTGTGAAAATACTTCTTGAGAATGGTGCTGATGTAAATTCTGCTGATAATGACGGTTGGACTTCTTTAATGTATGCAGCAAATAATGGAGATGTTGATCTTGCCAAAGTTTTAATAGAAAATAAAGCAGATGTTAATGCTGAAAGTTATGACGGACAGACTCCTTTATTATATGCTATGAACAGTCCTATAGAATCAAGCAGAGTAGATATGATAAATCTTTTAGTAGAAAATAAAGCTAATGTTAATGCAGAAGACAGCAGAGGATTAAGCCCTTTAACAATTGCGGTAATGAATAATGATGTTGAACTTACTAAATTATTAATAGCTAATAAAGCTAATCTTTCTATTGTAACTAAAGATGGCGAGAGTTTAATAGAATATGCTATTAATAATGATAATGTTGATTTACTTCAAATATTAGTAGAAGCTGGTGCTGATATAAATTATGCTGGTATATCTAGTTATACTCCATTGATGATAGCTGCTAAAAGCGGTGCTGAAAACATTGTTAGAATATTATTAACACAAAAAGTAGATATAAATGCTATTGATAAATATGGAAACACAGCTTTACATATAGCAGCAGAAAATTCAAAGCTTCCTATTGTTAGAATGCTTTTAGAGAAGAAGCCTAATCTTAATTTACAAAATATTGATGGTGATACTCCTTTACATAAAGCTGTTAATTCTGGCAATATAGATATAGTAAGCGAATTAGTATTATCAGGTGCGGATGTTCTTGTTAGAAATAACAGAGGTAAATACCCTATAGACATAGCTAGAGATAATAATAACAGTGCTATATTTGAGATATTAAAAGAGGCTGAAGAAAATCAAAACAATGCCAATACTAATGAATAAAATATAAATAAGTGTAATTTATATTTATTATTATGGTTTTGTTTTAAATCCCGCCCTTTAATGTTTATAATTTTATTTTTAAATTATAAATTTATTAACTTTGTTGTTTAAATAAAAAAAGCATGCCCGCCCAAGTGTTAATTAGGGTTAATGTTTATTTAACGCACGGTTAATGAATTTATATTTTATGATTAATAATTTATATTATATTATTCATATTTATAATTTTATTCAGCGTGCGGTATATTGATTGATTAACTGAATAAAACTAGGGTGGGTGCTATAATTCCTTTTTAAACAAAAATGAATAAAAATCAGCAATTTCTATATGTATTCTAAATGATAAAGGGTGGGATTTAGAATAAAATTCCTAAATTTATATATAATAATTTTATTAATAATTATAAAGGATTATAAGAATTATACCGTTAATAATGATAGTACTTTAATTGTAAGTTTGAATTATGAAAAAAATAGTATTATTATTGATTTTAATTTTTAGCGTAAATGTATATCCTAAAATAGGTATGAAAGAGTCAACTATAGTAGAGAAAAAAGACTATGGTTATATAGTTTATGCTGAGGACTATTATAGACTTTATTCATTGCCATCTTATTATGCAGAATATGATTTACTTAGAAATGTAGATTATCTTGAGCGTGCTTTAGATGCTCCATTCGATTTTGTAAATAGAGCTTTAACTATTATAACAACAGAAGAAGCTTATACTAGATATAAAGACCTTATGCATATGCAGTTTAATTATCTAATAACACAGAATTATATCTATCTTGCTGGACTTTATGATAAAGAGAACTATTATTTTTATAACTCACAGTTTGATGAGGATATAAAGAAAAGTTTTGAGTATGCAGTATATTTCTATAATTTAGCTAAAGAAAGATGGGCTATTACTAAAGATTTAGCATCAAAAGTTATGAAAAATAAAGCTAAATTGGAAATGGATAATCTCATTGATAAAGCTTATAAAATAGCATTAGGCGAAATAGATTATAATAAAACAGCTGACAGACAATTAAAACATATAGAAGAAATTTTACAGGAAATGGAAAAATAATTATAGAAACTAAATAATTATAGAAACTAAATAGTTTTAGGAGTATTTATGTTTAAAGCAATGAATAAATACTATGAAATTAATTTTGATAAAATTACAGATTTAAAGGATATAATATTAAAGGAAAACATAGAAATAACTTGTGTTAATTCTAGCGGAATAAGCATCATTATTCCGGGTTCTTCAGTTGATGTATTGATAGAAGAAAAAGATAATATTTTGCTTAAAGATGCTAAATATTATATATCATCATTTTCTAGTAAATTTTTTAATTTAAATAACCCAAATACCAATAAAAGCACAGTTGTAGCTGGTGCTGATGATAGTGAATATAGTGAAACAGAGTATTTTTATCATATATATAAGAATTGTGAGGCTGTCGGAGAAAAATTAAAATCTGCCAATTCATTATTTTTGAATAGAATAATTAGAGAGAAGCCTAATAATAGATTATCTTTATTGAAACCTTATTTAGATGAATTAAAATTAGATTCTAAAGCAAATAAAATATCATCAGAAATGTCCTCTAATATAGAACGTATATTAACAGGTTTAGGTATTATATCAAGATTAGATTTTATAAGATATCTTAAATATATGAAAACATCTAATAAACTTTCTAATGGTATTATTGGTTCAGAAATAGAAACTACGATTTCAAGTATAATGAATTCTGTTGTAACATATTTAGAAAAAGAATATTTTAGTGCTGATATATTTGATGGTTTAGATTTACTTAACGATGCAAATATATTGAGTCATAGCAATAGAGTTTGCATATTGATGATAGAGTTCTTATATTTTTATAATAATACATTTAATAAGGGTTTAAGTAATAAGTTAAGACAAGATTATAAAAACAAATATTTAGATTATTATAAGGTTCTTTTTAATAAATATAATATAACTACAGGAATGGAGAAGCTAGAAAAAGTATATAAACTTGGTATAAGAAAGTTTACAGGTTCAGAAATAACTTATTATGCAACAGGAGCATTTTATCATGATGTTGCTATGCTTAATATGATTGATTTTATTCCAACAGATGACTTTATTAAAGATGGAGACTTTAAAGATTTCCACACTCCAAAAGCTTATTATTTCCTTAAATATGTATTGAATCAAAAAGATGAAGTATCTCTAGTTTCCGGACTTCATCATGAATGTTATGGATATGGAAGCGGAGTTTTGAAAAATTTCTTAGATAAAAAAGCTAATGATCCAAAGCATAAAATAGATTTTATAATGACATTTGAACCAGAAGATATTTTAAATGCTGAAGCTTTTGCATATTTCCCGGCAAAAATGTTAGAAATAGTTGATATATATGATACACTTATGTTTATGGAAGGCAGCAGAAATACAAATATTCAAGATATAGTAATGTATATGAAGAGAGCGTTTATAGAGGATAAAATAGCAATAGACCCTATAGCATTTGATTTATTTAAACAATTTTTATCAGAAGTTAAATATGTAGAGATTATTGAGGAAGAATATTAATTTATTTTTAATAGATTAAATTTGACTTTTAACAATAAAAATATATAATCATTTCCTATGTATAACGTTATAGTAGCAGGTTCAACCGATTTTACAAGAGATTGTATCTTACAATTAATGAAAACAGATAATGTCAATTTGAGTGCTGTAATAGCTCCAATAGACACAAAAAAAGATAGAAAGGGTAATATAATTAATTCTCCAACTGTAGAAGTGGCTTTGGAGAATAATATAAAATTATTCCAGCCTGAAAGCATCAATAAAGATGATTTTTATAGCACATTGGAAGAATTAGCCCCTGATTTCTTAATAGTTGTGGCTTACGGCAGAATTTTGAATAAAAGGACATTAGCCTTGCCAAAAATTATGCCGCTTAATATTCATGGATCTCTTTTACCTATATTAAGAGGTGCCAGTCCAGTAGAACATGCTTTACTTTATGGTTTTGAAAAGAGCGGTACAACATTACAAAAAATGGATGCCAAATTAGATGAAGGTGATGTTATACTTCAGCATGAGGTAAATATAGAAAAAGATTGGCAATTTAATGATTTATATGATAAAATAAAAGAAAGCGGAGTATATTTACTTAAAGAATTTTTCACAGATGTTGATAAATATATATCTAATCTAAAAAAACAAGATGATTCTATAGCTACTTATTGTAGTAAAATAAAAAAAGAAGATGGTAAGCTTGATTTCTCAAAAGATGTTTATAGTCTTCATAATATGACCAGAGCCTTTGTAAGATGGCCTACAGCTTATTGTTTTTACAAAGATGTATCAATAAGAGTTTTTAAGAGTGAATATATAGAAGATTCTAATTGTCAAAATGATTTTGGTAAAATAATCGATTTTAATAATGATGGAATATATATTCAAGCACTTAATGGTATCTATATTATAAAAGAGTTGCAAAGGGAAGGTAAGAAAAGACAAACTGTAAAAGAGTTTTTGTGCGGAAATAAATTAATCAGAGGCGAATATTTTGCGTAATAATTTTGGAGTTAAATTGTAAGTATGAGTAAGAAGAAAAATAAACCTGAAATAAAAGCTAAGTCTAAAAATAAAATAGAAAAATCTGTTAATACCACAGAAAAATATGAAAATATTGTGAATAACTCTGAGAATAGAATAGAAACTGTAAAAATTAAAGATAAAAAAGAATTTAATAATATATTTTCAAAAATCCTATATTATATAAAAAGATTTATAGAGATTATTTTACCAGATGGTATAGTAAGCGATTCCAAATCATTATTAGTTTTTGGAAGATTAACACTTTTTGCTATTATACTTTTTGTTATGCAGGTATTGGTAGTATGTTTGGTAGTATTTGTGGTTGTTAAATCCGGAGGAGAATCTTTTGTGCTTCCAGATGTTCAAGGAAAAGAAATATTTCAAGCATTTAATACTTTAGAAAAAGAGGGTATGAATCTTAATATTCAAACTCACTATTTTGATAATTACCCTTTAGGTACAGTTGTTAGTCAAGAGCCTAAAGGCGGTATAAAAGTAAAAAGAGGAAGAACTGTTTATTTAGTTATAAATGTTGCTGAACAAGCAGTTGTGAAAATGCCTGATGTTACAGGTATAAAATATGATGAAGCTCTTAGTATAATTAGTAATGAAGTTATTAGTACAATGACAAATGTTACTATACTTCCAAAAGTTGAGATAAATGATTCTATATACGAAAATGATGTAGTTGTTTCCCAAATCCCTTTAGCCGAAGAAGTTGTTGGTGTTAATACTGAGATAATCTTAACAGTTAATAATAAAAAGTCTCAAAATTAATAACAATATTATTTGTATATTAAGTATAAAGAAAGAGCTGCTTCTTTCCGAAAATAATTATTGGAGAGTTATATTGTGGAAGGAAAAGAATGTGAATTTTGCGGCAGCACTAAATCTGAAGTTTATATAAAAACAGATTTAGTAAGCTACAATAAATGTTTAAATTGCGGTCTTATATATCAATATCCAGTTTTGAGCCAAGATGAGATAAATGATATATATAGTGATAATTATTTTGAGTATGAAGTGGCTAATCAGGAAAATTTTTTCGGTCTTATGAAACTTGCTATGAAAGATATAGGTTTTGATAAGATAGAAAGTACATTGCCAAATAAAAATGTTCTTGATATAGGCTGTGCTACAGGAATGATGCTTAATTATTTAAAAACTAAAGGCTATAATGCTCAAGGTATTGAAATATGTGCATCTTCAGCTGAATATGCCAGAAAAAATTACGGCATAACAGTTCATGAAAAGCCTTTGCTTGATGTTGGTTTTGACAGTGATTATTTTTCCTTTATACATTTTTCACATGTTATAGAACATGTGCCTAATCCTGCCGATACTTTAAAAGAGATTTACAGGATACTTGCTAAGGGCGGATATTTAGCAATAACAACGCCTAATGCCGATGGTATGTTTGCTAAAAAATACGGCGGAGCTTGGAGAGCGGTAATGCCTCAGCATTTATGGCTATTTTCCAAGCCTACTCTTTCAAATTATATGAAAAGTATAGGTTTTAATATTATTAGTGATTTTTCTTGGGGATCAATTCCTATAGAGAAAAAGCCTAATAAAATTGTTAAAGCTTTTTTTGATAAATATGTTAAATTATTTAATAGAGGAGATGTTATGCTCTTCTTATGCAAGAAAGCATGAATTGTTTTTATCTTTAAGGAGAATATATGAGTAAGGAAATTACTAAACCAACATTATCAATTGATCCTAATAATTATGAATTCTATTATGACAATGATATGAATACAAGAGAAATATACGATCAAATTGTAGATATTGATAGTAAGGACCAAAATTTGTATGAAGAATTGTTAAAGAATTATGTTCACCCTGGAGATACTATACTAAAATCAATTTCTAAACGTGAAGGTATAAAAGCTAGCAAGAATGTAAAATTTGACAAAATGACAGGCTTGTACAAAAGTACGGTTCACGGTTATGTATTCTATGATCAGTTGAAATCAGTATCTGTTATACCAGTAATTAATGTAGCAGATAAATGGCGCGGTGTTATGGTTCTTCCTCCTCAAAAGCGTCAAAAGAAACAGCTTGTTCTTGAGGAAATACAAACTATTATATCTGAAATACCTATTAAATTGATGGTAGATTATGATAAAATAGGAGAACTTGTTGCCTATAATTTGAAATATGATGAAGGCGTTATGTGTGTATTTGTAGAGGGAAGAAAGCCTATTGATGGAAATGTTCAGAAAGTTATACTTGATTATGATTTTACAATTGATTCAGGTAAGGAATCAGAGTCTGGTGCTATAGATTTTAAAGAAAGAGGATTTATTCATAATATAGATGCTGGAATTCAAATAGCTCACTTTATGGAAGAAAAACCTTCTATTGATGGTCTTGATATATATGATGTTTTAATGGAAGCACATCATGATGATGATCCTTGTTATAAATTAGGTAAGAATATTACTGTTGATCCCGATGGTAAAACTATAAGAAGCGGTATCAGAGGTATATTAAGCAATCATAATAATACTTTATCTGTAAGTACAGTAGTAGAAATAGATAAAGTAGACTTATCTACAGGTAATATAGAAGTTAATGGTTCTCTTATAATTAAAGATAATATTGAGCCGGGCTTTATAATTAAAACAGAAGGCGATATATTAGTTCGCGGAAATATAGAAGATGCTGAAATAGATTGTGCAGGAAATTTAATTGTTTCAGGCGGAATAATAGGCGGAGCAAACAGTAAAATTAATGTTAATGGTAAAATATGTTCACAGTTTATCAGAAATGCTAATATAATATGTAAGGGCGATCTTATAGCTCAGCAGCTTGTTAATGCTGAAATAGCTTGTAATGACAGAGTAGTAGTACTTGAAGGAAAAGGTGTTATTATTGGCGGTAACGTTAAAGCCTTGAATGGTGTTTGGGCTAAGAGTATAGGTTCTATGAGTGAATCAAAAACTACTATTACAGTTGGTAGAGATGCTGAGGCTGATGCAGAATTCAAGAATATTGTTTCTACAGTTAAGACTAATAGAGAAGAAATAAGTAAAATAAAATCTCTTTTAGGTACAGAGTATTTCAAAAATCCTAAAGCATTTATAGAAAGAATACCAGTTAATAAAAGAGAAGGAATAAAAGATATATTAAAAAGAATTACAAATCTTGTTAGAGAAACAGCTCAGTTGGAAGCTAGAAGAGATGAAATGAGTGCTGAGTTTGAAAAATTATCTCATAGCAGTATTACTTCTATGGAAGGATTTTTCCCAGGAGTTACTGTTTATATTTCAAGTATGAGAAAGTATATATCTAAAAAGATTTCAGGTACAGAATATTTTTATTCTAAGGAACTTAGAGATATATCAGAGAAAGCTCCTAAAGCATTGCCTTTAGAAGAATATGATTTCCCTAGAGATATAAAAAGAGATTAAAAAATAATTTGTATAAAATATAATTAGGTTATTGATTGATAGAGTTTAATAATTCTATTGATTAATAACCTAATTTATTTTAAACGAAAATATTTTATTTTTTATTTTTATATATTATTATATTAGTTGGTGCTTTAATAAAATTATTCATATATTTTCAGTAGTAATAGTATATACCTAAACAACTATATTTTGTCAAAATAATTTTTTTAATTTAAAATATTTTCAGGGCTTTGCCCACCGCTCTGCGTGCTTACGCAGAACCCCAGTTCTTTTACGACCGGAGGAAGTACTGTAAGTATTGGTATAAAAGAACCAAAAGAACTGCATTTTTGACCTAAAACTAGGGTATTACACTATATTTAATATATATTCTTAAAATATAAAGTTCTAGCAATTTCGTTTTTTGCAACTTTTTTGTGCGGCAAAAAAGTTGATAATTCTATATAAAGTGCATCGGTTGACAAACTTAAAAATTTTCAGTATATACTGAAAATTTTTAAGTTTGTCATTTTTTTTAAT
>NZ_JAWLQI010000010.1:0-61440 GCF_036997785.1 Brachyspira pulli | reverse complement strand
ATTTATAGTTTGCATTTCTTTTTATTTTGTTTTATAAATATAATAATAAACAAATAAGTTAGGATAGGATTATGAAAGAGATAAAAATTACAGATATAGAAAATATAAAAATAGGCAATGCTGAGAACAAGGAAGCAGCAACAGGCTGTACAGTTATAATATGCGAAAGAGGTGCAGTTATAGGTTTAGATGTTAGGGGAGGGGGACCAGCTTCAAGAGAAAGCGAACTTACAAAGGCACAGGCTTCTACTGATATAGTTCATGCAGTACTTCTTAGCGGAGGAAGTGCATTCGGATTAGATGCTTCAGGCGGAGTTATGAAATATTTAGAGGAAAGAAATATCGGTTTTGATGTTGGCGTTACAAAAGTGCCTTTAGTATGTCAGTCTTGTATATTCGACTTGAGAATTGGCGATTATAAAGTTCGTCCTGATATTAATATGGGCTATGAGGCTTGCGTTAATGCTCAAAATAATAATCCTAAAATGGGTAATTATGGAGCTGGTACTGGTGCAACTGTAGGCAAGATACTAGGTGCTGATTATGCTATGAAGTCCGGACTTGGTTTCTACGCTGTACAAATTGATGATGTGAAGATTGGGGCAGTAGTTTCTGTTAATGCGTTTGGTGATGTATATGATTATGACAGCGGTAAAATGATTGCAGGGCTTCTTAATGAAAATAAAAATGGATTTAGAAGTTCAGAAGAAGAATTAATAAAAATCACACAGAATAATAATTTATCTTTTACTTCTAATGTCTCAAATACAAAAGAAAATACAACAATAGGTGCTATTATAACAAATGCTAAATTTACAAAATCACAAATGGGAAAGATAGCTTCAATGGCACATAATGGATTTGCAAGAACTATAAAACCAGTTCATACAACATTAGACGGCGACAGTATTTATGCTATGAGTGTTGGCGATGTTAATGCTAATTTGGATGCAGTAGGTACGATAGCTGCTATTGTAATGGGTAAGGCTATAAATAATGCTGTTAGAAATGCTGAAACTTCTTATGGTTTTCAATGCTTAAATGATATAAAAAATTGAGAAGCTTAAAAATTTTTAAGTTTGTCAATTGATGCACTTTATATAGATATTATCTACTTTTTTGCCGCACACGCTCTGCGGACTTCGTCAAAGTAGCTATGTCCTCGACAAGCTCGGATACGCTTTGCGAAAACGCAGTTGCTAGAACTTTATATTTAAAAAATACTTATTAAATATAGGATATATCCTAAATTTATACTAAAAATGCAGTTCTTTTGGTTCTTTTATACCAATAAAAGAACTGGGGTATGGGGCAAAGCCCCAGATATAAAAACAAAAATATAAATTTATTTTTGACAAAATATAATTGTTTAGGTATATATAAAAAATGCCATAACATTTTTACATGCTATGGCATTTTTATTTTTAATCAGAAAAATTAATTTTTATTCTTCTGGATTTTTTTTCTTTTTAGAAGGAGTTACTTTCTTAACACTGCTTTTTTTGATTGATTTCACTTCCTTATTTTCTTCTTTCTTAAGAGGTTTTATAGGAGTATTAAATACTTCCTCTTTTACACTTTGTACTTCGCCGTCTTGATAAGCAGAAGGATCTTCAAGTTCGTCAGTACCTCTTTTTGGATCTTTACCAGCATAAACTAGCTTGTCTTTAACTTTATCTAGTTTAACTTCACATATTCTTTCTATATCTTCTATATCAAGAGATTCTTTTTCAAATAATTCTCTGGATAAAGATTCAAATTTATCAGCATTTTCAGCTATTAATTTTTTAGTTCTTTCATAAGCTCTCATTACAAACTTATGTACTTCTTCATCTATTTTTTGAGCAGTTTCTTCACTGTAATCTTTATGTCTTGCAATCTCTTTACCTAAGAATATTGGCTGTTCTTTTTGTCCGAAAGATATAGGGCCTAATTTACTCATACCCCATTCGCATACCATTCTTCTAGCAAGTTCAGTAACTCTTTCTATATCATTAGAAGCACCAGTAGTAACTGAATCTTCACCAAATTTGAATTCTTCAGCAACACGTCCGCCAAGAAGTAAAGACATTTCATCAATAGCCTTTTTTCTTTGAAGTGTATATCTTCCGTCAGGAGGTAAAGTCCAAGTAGCACCTAAACTTCTTCCTCTAGGAACTATAGTAACTTTATGTAAAGCATCTGTATTTTGAAGAAGAACTGCCATCAAAGTGTGTCCAGCTTCATGATAAGCAGTATTAAGTTTTTCTCTTTCACTTATCAATATACTTCTTCTTTCAGGTCCCATCATAACTTTATCACGGGCTTCTTCAAAATCAGAAATTTCAACTCTTGATTTATCGTTTCTAGCAGCTATTAAAGCAGCCTCATTAACCATATTAGCTATATCAGCACCAGAGAAACCTGGAGTAGCTCTAGCTAAATGATACAAATCTATAGAAGGATCATGCTGTATTTTAGCAATATGTACTTTAAATATTCCTTCTCTTCCTTTTACGTCAGGCAAATCAACAACAACTTGTCTGTCGAATCTTCCAGGACGAAGTAGGGCAGGGTCTAATACATCTGGTCTGTTAGTAGCAGCAAATATGATTATTCTAGTATCAGTGTTAAAACCGTCCATTTCAACAAGCATTTGGTTTAATGTTTGTTCTCTTTCATCATGACCGCCGCCGTATCCGGCACCTCTAGTTCTACCAACAGCATCAAGCTCGTCTATAAATATGATACAAGGTGCAGATCTTTTACCTTGTTCAAATAAGTCTCTTACTCTTGAAGCACCAACACCTACAAACATTTCAACAAATTCAGAACCAGACATACTAAAGAAAGGTACATTAGCTTCTCCGGCAACTGCTTTAGCAAGTAAAGTTTTACCTGTACCTGGAGGGCCTACTAATAATACACCTTTAGGAATTTTAGCACCAAGTTTTGTGAATTTGCTTGCATCCTTTAAGAATTGTACAACTTCCTGCAATTCTTCTTTAGCTTCCTTACAGCCTTCAACATCTTTAAATGTTACTTTAACATCTTCTTTAGTTAAAAGTCTTGCTCTGCTTTTTCCAAAGCTCATAGCTCTGTTATTTGAACCTTGAACCTGTCTAAACATGAAGAACCAAAGCAGGAAACCTATTAAAATTATTGGAAGTAAGTTTATAAGTATAAGATTTAGGTAGCTAGGCTTTTCAGCTTCTCCTCTTACTTTTACATTATTATCTATAAGTAAATTAACGAAGCCGCTTGCAGTAAATGGTATATAAGAGTAAAAGTTTATCTCAGTAATTTTTCCATTAACTGTTTCTATAGCTTTACCATTTCTTATATTCTGATCAACTATTGTTACTTCTTTAACAACACCTTCTTTAACCTTTTGTACTACAGTAGAATAATCCCATTCTTCTGCTTTTATTTGAGGTGATTTTTGGAAATACATTATTGCCATTACTACAACCATTGTAAGAAGCAGTATGATAATAATTTGATTTCCACCTCCGCCTGATTGAGGCATAGATTGTCTTCTATTATTTTTGTTCTTTCTACTATTATTATTCATGTATTCTCCAAATATGTCTTATATCTAAAAATTAAAAAACTTATTATTTGTCAATTATATTATTTTTCTGGTATATCTAAAATAGTACCATAACTATTAAAGCAATGTGATGCAAGAGCATTAACTCCGCCGCCTCTTTTAAGATAACTGTTTATTATTTTTCCATCTTTTCTAGCTAAGTCTGGGTATTTTAAATTCATATAACCTAAAATAAGTCCCTTACTTGTTGAAGCATGAATATAAGTTACAGTTTCATCTTTTTCATCAACATCTATTACTATACCAGCATGTGTAAGCTTTTTTGTATCTGATGTAGTTTTGTCAAACATAATAATATCGCCTACATTAGGCAATACATTTTTATATATCTTTTTGTATTTTGACAAAGTTGCATAAATAGTTTTTACTCCGCCAGAATCCAAAATAGCCTGCTTTTCAAATACTGCTATATTAGATGCCCAATAAACAGCTGCTACATAACCAGAACAATCAAAACGAAATGTTTTCTTTTCTTTTGAAGCTGGGTGAGTCAATAGGGCTTTTTCATTATACTGATAATGTTTGTCCAAATAAAAGTTAGCCCATTTTTTTATATCTGATCTAACTTTTTCCTTCTGTTTATCCGTTATTTCTACACCGCTTTTTTCTAATTGTTTTTGATATTCCTTATCATAACCATAAGTTTGACTAAACAGTATAGATGATAACAACATTAATAATATAGTAGTATAAAAACGCATAACACACTCTTATAATAGAAAAATATTTTATAAAATATTAGCAAAAAGTCAAGGCAATTTACAATATTCTTATTTTTAATGATATATAAATATTTATTTTATTAATTATTAATTTGGTTTTTCAAAAATAGTGCCATAACTATTAAAACAATATGAAGCATAAGCCTCAGGAGCACTTCCGCCTCTAAGATAACTATTTAATACTTTTCCATCTTTTCTAGCTAAATCAGGATATTTTAAATTCATATATCCTAAAACAAGTCCTTTACTTGTTGATGCATGTATATATGTAATAGTTTCATCTTCATCAACTTTAATTACTATACCGGAATGTGTAAGTTTTTTGTTTGGAGATGTAGTTCCGTCAAAAAATATTATATCGCCTACATTAGGCAAAGATTTTTTATATGTTTTATTTGCTTTGGATAATATATAAAATATATTTTCAGTTGAACCAGAAAATTTAATACTAGGGTTTTTTACAGCTGTCCAATATACGGCATTGACAAAACCGGAACAATCAAAATTTACTTTCTTCTTTTCTTTTGTATAAGGATTGGTTATAGTATCAGATTGATTATATTTATATTTTTTATTTAAATAAAAATTAGCCCATTTTACTATTTCTTCTCTTGTATTATTTTGACTAAATGCATTTGAAAATAATGATAATATTATAAATAAAACTGCAGCATAATAACGTATCATAATTCCTCCAACTTTCTTGTTAAATATAAATCGGATTTTTCATTATAAATAATAGTTACATGTTATTATAATATAATTCTTTAATACTAAACTCCTTAGATTTTAACCACTTTATTCTATATTGCAGAGGTGTTATTATATTAAAAAATACAGACAAATATGGATAAGCATTTTGAAATTGCATTGATAATCTAGTTTTAAAGAAGAATGTATTTTTTTGATTTAATTTATTTACATTTATTATTTCTATTCTATTTATAGATGATACATTTTTCATCAAAGTTAGAAGATTTGTATTTCTGGTTTCTCTCATAGTTTCAGAACTTAATACAACATATTCTTTAGTAAAAAAATCATAATATATTTTTCTGTATAAATATATTTCTCTTATATTATCATCTATAAATATATTTTTTTTAGCTAAATCTATTCTAAAATTAATAAATACTATAATACCATTATCTATATACCTTTTTATATTATTGTAAATTGGCTCACTATAAGTAGTATTTACGTCAGCATATAGTATATTATCATATATATAACTTCTAACAAAATGAAGCCTTAATTCATAAGCATATAATGATGAAGCTGATATTATAAAAAATAAAATTAATATACGTTTCATAATTTTGTTTTATATTATTTTTGCAATAGTATATATTGCAGTAATAATAAGTCAATAACTATAGATACAAACTTATATCCAATCCTATTTTACTTTCCATAGTTTTATGAGCATATAATTGTTTTGAACGTGCATAATCATATTTTAATCCAATTATAACTCTATAAATTTCAAAGCCAACACCTACTGATATAGAAGGAAGCCATTGTTTATAACTGCTGTTTATAAAATACCTTTGACCATTTATATTTCTAGTAATATCATTTATTAAATCATAATTAGCTGCTATATAAATACCTGATATAAAACTTATTTCTCCCCATATAGGTATTCTTAAATCACTTCCTATAAAAGCACTAAAAAGATTAACTATATTTGACTTATTAAAGCCTGTAATAGCAAAGTCCATTCCTCCATAAAATGTGAGCCAGCCGTATTTATAATATGCTGATACTTGCATTTGTTCAAAACCGCAGTCCATAAATTTTTCTTTTTCTCTGTCATATAAAGAAGGATCTCCCAATATATCTCCGCTTATATGGGCACATATATGTTTTAACGGTGTTACTCTTAACTTAAAAGTATTATTGTATATATAATCAAAAAATACTTCTACTTGCATGTAAGTACCATACATTAAACTTTGTCCGTAATATTGATCATATCCTTTTTTGTAGCTTGATAGAAAAAAGTGTGTTAAATATCCTACACCTATTTTAAATCTATGTATATCATTATATCTAAATGCTATAGGTGTTACTTCAGTTGCTAATGTAGGCTGATAATAAAAATTCATTTTATCAAAATTGAAATTTTTATTATTATACATTTCTTTAATATTAAAAATTTCTCCGATCCAGAATTTACTGTTATAGGCATTGGGATCAGTCCAGCCTGAAAAATATCTGTCTGTTTCATAGTTTTTTAAAGGATTAAATTCCCATTTCATTTTTTGGGTATAATTATCCATTTTTACATTTAAAGAATTAGTTTCTTCAGCATGTATAATAGTTGTGAATGATATAAGTATTATTGTGATTGTTAAAATTGTTTTTATCATAGTCTCTCTTTTGTCATAAAAATGTAAAAAATAATTGAGATATGAATTATAAATTTATTTCTTTATATAGCAATAATACTTTATCATAAAAAACGATATTTTTATATGTAGTTATGCTTTTTTTAGAAAAATAGGCTGGCATCTAGTCCTATTCTGCTTTCCATTTTTTTATAAGCATATAATTGTTTTGAACGTGCATATTCGTATTTTACTCCGATTACAAACCTATATACTTCAAAACCTATGCCTGTAGCTATAGAAGGAGTCCATTCATCATACCTATGAGTAACTGGATATCCTTGTCCATGTCCTTGAGTTCTATTTACGATGTTTATTCTGTCTAAATATGCTCCTACATGAATACCTGTTATTAAACTTATTTCTCCCCATATAGGTATTCTTACATCAGCTCCAGCATAAATATTAAATAGATTTGCTAAATTTGAAATATTAAATCCAGATATTGTAAAAGAAGTTCCTCCATAAAATGAGAACCAGCCCCATCTGTAATTTGCTGATAAATGCATTTGTTCAAAACCAACATCTCTGAATTCTTCTTTTTTCTTATCATATAATGTTTCATCTCCAAGTATATCACCGCTCATATGAATACATATATGTCTTAAAGGTGCAAATCTTATTTTTAATTTATTATTAAATATATATTCAAAATATGCTTCTACTTGCATATAGTTTCCGTATAAAAAAGTAGAACCGTATAATTGATCTTCTCCTTTTTTATAACTGCTGAAAAATAATTTTAAAGAATATCCTACACCTATTCTAAATCTATGTTTATCTCCATTTATATTAAATGCAATTGGTGCTAAATCTACAGCTAATTTTGGGCTGAAATACATTACAACATTATCTAAATTAAAATTCTTATTAGGATATAATGTTTTAGCATTTAAAACATCACCAAACCAAAAACTTGTATTATAGTTATCTGGATCAAGCCAAGGCGAAAAATATTTATCCGTTTCATATATTCTAAGAGGATTATATTTCCACTGTACACTTATTTTATCTTTGTAATTATTCATTTTATTTTCTAATGAATTATCATTGCTGTTTTGACTATACAATAAACTTGATAATAAAATAATAAAAAGTATACTATAGTAGGTTTTAATCATTTTTTATCCTAATGTTTTCTTTAATTTTTGAGAAGTTTTTATTTATTAGGATCATTATATGTGAAACAATGATATTTTCAATATTTTCTATGTAAATATGGTGTAAATAGAATGTAAATAATGAAAAAATATTATTATGTTTTGTTGATATGTTTTATTGTGAAAGTAAAACTATATATGGTTTAGTTTCTATATCTTTTTCTTCTATGCCAATTTCTTTTAATATTGATTTTAATTTTATTATTTGTTCTTCTACTGTATCTTTTGAATTTAAAAATTCTATTTCTATAAAGTCGCCTAAATTTTTTATTTTTGATACCTCAACTAAAGCATCTTTATATATGAAGGCAGAACCTTTTTTTTCTTTGCGTACATATTCTTTGTATTTTTGTAATGATGATAGAAAATTGATTATAAATCTTGCTCTTTTTTTTGTTACTTTGATTTCTCTCTCTTCATTAACTTCTACGCCGTCTACTAATTCTCTTTCTTTTGAGCAAAATGTATATCCGCCATGTTCTATTCTTAATCTTATGCAGTCGCTTGTTTTTATATTTCCTTCTTTGATGCTTTTTTCTTTAGCATAATAAATATCTTTTTTAAAATACTTTTTTTTGAATTTAGCATTTTGATATAAAAAGTTTATAACAGATTCAAAATCTCTAACATAAGCTTTAATTTCAATTTCAGAATTTAACGGCATATTTATTACTCTGTGTATTCTTTTGTACTATCATCAACATGTATTTTATTTTTATCATAAATAAGAGGAGCAACTTTTTCAAATAATATGAATAAAGGAGATGATAATATTACAGTAAGAGGAAGTCCTACTAAAAGTTCTGCTCTTATTAATACAGCTACATTTGAAAGATCAGAATATATAGAAGTTACTAAGAATAAAGCTATAACTTTTATTAAATATCCTACTAAAGTTACAAATATTCCAGCAGCAATTTGTTTTATGAATATTCTTGTATTGAAGAATCCAACAAAGAAACCAATATTTAAAAATATCATAGCATAAGAACCGAAAGTACCGCTTGAAACTATATCTTGTAAAAGTCCTATAATAAAACCATATATTATACCGTCAAATGAACCATATCTAAATGCTATGAAAACTAAGAAAATTAGTAATAAATCCGGTTTAGCTCCAAGTGCTACTCTTATCAAATCATAAGCAGGAGATGATTGTATTAAAAGCAAAATAAGAGTTGTAATGATAACAGTTATTATTCTTTTCATCTTGTATTAATCTCCATTTGCTTCTGTATCTTCTTCATTAGCAAGCATAATGATTTCCTGATCCGGTATCTTTTTTATTACATAAACATTCTCTAAAGTAGAGAAATTTACAGCAGGTTCTACATATAAATCGTGGAAAAGACCATAATTTTTCTTTTCAACTTTGAATATAGTACCTACCAATATACCTTTAGGGAATACTCCTCCCATACCGCTTGTAACAACTCTTTCACCTTCTTCAACGTCCATTTGTAAATCTATATATTGTAAATGTGTTTGTGTAGATTTAGGACTTTGACCAACCATTATACCAGTTGTTCTGGAGCTTTCCAACATAACAGAAATTTGCGATCTTTGGTCAACTAAAGATAATATTCTACTGTTATATCTTCTTACCTCAACAACTTTTCCAACCAAACCTTTATATCCATTTTGATAAGATATAACAGGCATTCCTACAACTATACCATTAGCACTTCCTTTATTTATAACTATTGTAGTATAGAAGTTTTGAGGGTCTTTTGATACTATTTCAGCATATTCTAAAGGGTATTCATCTGTAGGAGCTTCATTTAATAATGCTCTTAATCTTTCATTTTCAGCACTTAATTGTTCATATTCTAATGCTGCACCGCTTAATTCTGCTATTCTGTCTTTTAATAATTGTACCTGACTTTGAAGTGTAAATATATCAGTAATGCTTGTATATATGTATACAAATGCCCTTGAAATACTTTTTGTGGCACTTTGTATAGGATACACACCTAAAGCATAAATAGATTGTAAATTGAATACAAAATTACTTCTATTTAATACCATAAGCATACCTGCTATAAGGTTTAGCAGAATATATAAAGTAAGAAGTTTATGTTTTATAAAAAGTTTCACGTCTATGAATATCGGCTATATTAATAAAATTTTTATTATTTTTCCGATTAAGAATATCTTCTGTAATTTTTCAAATTTTTAGTTTCCTCTATGAACTTTCCGCAGCCTATAGCAACACAAGTAAGAGGGCTTTCAGCAAGAATTACAGGTACACCAGTTTCCATAGATATTAAATCTGTAAAACCAGGGAGTAGGGAAGTACCGCCGCTCATAACTATACCTCTTTCTACTATATCAGCAGAAATTTCCGGAGGTGTCTGATTAAGTACAGATTTAACAGCTTCTAATATTTCTATTAATATATCAGCTATAGCATCTTTTATTTCAGCACTGTTAATAGTTAAAGTTTTTGGAAGTCCTGATACAGAGTCTCTTCCTCTTATATCCATAGTTTTAGATATATCACCTTTATAAGCATGACCTATATTGATCTTTATTTCTTCAGCAGTTTTTTCACCGATATATAAGTTGTGAGTTCTTTGCATATATTTGATAATAGCATCATCAAGTTCATCTCCGCCTACACGTATAGAAGCACTTCTTACCATACTTCCTAATGAAAGTACAGCTACCTCTGTAGTACCTCCTCCTATTTCTATAATCATATTTCCATGAGGTTCATTTATAGGCATATCGGCACCTATTGCAGCAGCTCTTGCCTGTTCTATTAAGAATATTGTTCTAGCTCCTGCCTGTTCGCAGCTTTCTCTTACTGCTCTTCTTTCTACCTCTGTAATACCTGTAGGAATACCTATAGCTATTCTAGGCTTTACTAAAGTTCTTTTATTATGCACTTTATTAATAAAGTATCTTATCATCTTTTCAACAGTTTCAAAGTCAGCGATAACACCATCTCTCATTGGTCTTATAGCTGCTATAGAATTAGGAACTTTACCTAACATTCTTTTTGCTTCATTACCAACTGCAATAACGTTTCCTGTGCTTTTTTCTATAGCTACTACTGATGGTTCAGCTAAAACAATTCCTTCTCCTTTTACATATACCAAAGTGTTAGCAGTTCCTAAATCAATTCCCATATCACTTGAGAACATATTGTATAACCAGTTAAACATTTATTATAATCTCCTTAATATATCCCTAGCGGGCTTATACGAATTATCTATTTTTAGAGCTTCTCTAAACATTTTTATAGCTTCATTTCTTCTTTTGTTTTCTAAATATAATGTTCCTATACTATAATATAAATCCGGATTTTTGTCATCTATCTCTAATGTCTTTTTGTAAAAAAATTCGCTTTCCTTATATAATCCTTGTCTATAATATAAATCGCCTAATTTGAAGTACGTTTTTGCCTCTAATATAGAATTGCCTTTAAATTTTCCATCCATTGATGATAATATCTGTATTGCTTTAGTATAATCCTTGTCTCCCTCATAGGCATTGGCAAGTTCATAATATAATTCCATATTTATAAATTCTTCGCTGTTTTCTCTTATTTCTCTGTCAATTGCACTTTCTAAATATTTTATAGCATCTTTGTATAAACCAATTTCATAACATACTTTTGATAATTCTATAGTTGTAGATATCCTATTATCTCCATCATTAATGGCATTTATATACGAGTTATATGAATCGATATAATAAGCTTTTCCAAGTCTTTGATAGCTGTATCCTAATCTTTGATATATAACACGTTTATTTTTTACAAATTTTCCTGTTAATAATAATTGCTTGGCATAACGTATTATATTTTCACTTGCAAGCCTTATAATATCATTTTTATCAGATCTTATAAGTATATCATAATATAAATCTATTCCTGTAACCAATATATTTTTATTTAAAGGTCTTTTAGCATAAAGATCACTGAATATAAAAGAGGCATTGTCATAATCTTCTAATGCCATATAATCATATATAGACTTTAATCTTTTTTTTTCTATATAGTTAGAAGTGAATAAATATGCTACTGCAATAATGCTAAGGACAGCAATAAGAGTTATAATAATGATATGTATACTAATTCTTTTTTCAACATTATATAGATATGGCATAATCTATTAATTATTTATTTCCGTTATTATCCGTATTGTTATTATATAAAGATAGTATGGTTTCTCTTGGATTAGTAAGAGGGTCTGGAGCCACTATACATAAACCTTCAAGTATAACACCATTTTGTATAATTAATTCAGGTGTTCTAATTTCTCCAAGCACTCTGCTTGTAGGCATAAGCATAACTCTATTTTTAGCCTCTATATTACCTATAATTATTCCCTCTATAACGGCTGATACAGTTTTTATATTTGATTTTACTTTTCCTGTCTGACCAACAAAAACATTATCAACTTCTAATATCTCACCTTCATAACAACCATCTACTCTTAAAGTACCGTTTAATGTAAATTCACCTTTAAAATATGAGCCTTCACCTATAATGGAATTAGATTCTGTACTCTCATTTCTTTTCATAAACATCGAAAAAACTCCTAATTTTTAGTGTATACTATGGAATTATCTATATTATTGAATTTGAATTTTGTATCAAGTCCAAATAAAGATTCACTATGTCCTATAAATAGATATCCATGTTCATTTAATATATCATAAAATCTATTAACAGTAAGTTTTACAGATTCGTTATCAAAGTAAATAAGTACATTCCTGCAAAAAATTACATCCATGTTAGTTTGGCTTCCTCTATGTCTTAGATTATGATAGTCGAATGTGATTAATTTTTTTATATCATTTTTTATAGAGTATTCACCTGATGATAATTTATCAAAATATTTTTTTAAATATTGTTCTGGAACATTTTCTACCTTGTGAGCTTCATATCTTCCTTCTTTAGCAGCCACCAAAGAATTAAGGGATAAATCACTTGCAAATATTTTTATATCTTGTGCTTTTATCCCGGGTGTTTCTAAACAAGTTATAGCTATAGAGTAGGGTTCCTCACCTGTAGAACAGCCGGCACTCCAAATTCTTATCTGTTCGCCAACTTTTTTAGTTTTCATTATTCTTGGCAAAACATAATTTCTAAGTAATTTGAAGTTAGGTTCATTTCTAAAAAATTTTGTAAGGTTTGTAGTAATGTTATCTAAAAATGCTTTTAATTCCTCTTTATTTGTAGAAACGAGTTTATAATAATCTTCTACTTTATCAAGTTTTTTCTCTTTCATAGAAGATGCAATTCGAGATTCTAAAATAATTTTATTGATAACATTAAAACAAATTCCGCTTTCTCTATATACAAAATCTTTAAACAGATCAAATTGTTTGTCAGTTAATTTTAGCTCATTCAAAATTAATTATTCCAGAATTAATAAAAAATAAACTTATTGTTTATTTTTTGCAAGAACCATCTTAATACGTTCAAGAACTTTTTTTCTATCTAAAGGTTTAGTGATATAGTTTTTTGCACCAGCTAATAAAGCTTTTTTAACCATATCTTCTTTACCTAAAGCACTAACCATAACTACTTTTGCATTTTTATCATATTCTATTATTTTAGTTAAGGCTGTAATACCATCCATTTTTGGCATTGTAATATCCATAGTTACTAAGTCTGGCTTGTATTCTTTATACATAAGTACACCTTCCTCACCATTTTCTGCTGTACCAACTACATTATATTGTTCTGATACAAAAATTTGTTGCAATTGTTTAACAACAAAAGCAGAGTCATCTACAATTAGAACTTTGTATGGTTTTCCAAATTCGTTTATACCATCAGCTTCTTTTGTATTAATGTCAGACATATTTATTTACTCCTTTTCTGATTCTACGGCAACTAATATATTAAAATCGCCAATAGAGGTATCTAATTTTATATGAAGAAATTCCGAATCGCTTATCGAAACCTCTAAATTTTTGCTTTTCATTATAACAGGCGGAGATATATCAACGTCATATCCGTCTGCTTCTAATTTTGTAACAGCTAATCCAGCTATTAAATTTATCAATTCCTGTAATGTGGATAATGATAATTTATTAATATCTCTTACTTCACTATCATTCATTATAGAAACTATTTTTTTAGCAGTTTCTACGTCCATATCTATTATGAAATGTCCAACTATATCTTCTGATAAAGCTACTATTGCTATAATACCAGAAGCATTTACAAAATCACCTTTTAGTGTAATATCACTAGTTTTGATATTGTTACCCAAATAATTTTGCAATATCTCATTGGAAGCATCAGTAAATGGTCTTATATAGTCAAGTCTCATTTTAAATACTCTTTATTATGCTAGTTACTTACATTTTAACAATTTATGACATTTTTTGCAAGTATAGTTATAAAATAAGTATTTATGATTATCTTAAATATCGAAAAAAAAATAATTTGCTTGAAAACAATATTTTTATTATTGTAAAATTATTTGATTTTATTGTAAATGGAGATGAATATGTAATTTTATTATAAAAAAACAATGTATTATTTTAACTATATTTTTATTTATGAAATTATGAATTACGATAAAATAAATTTTATTGTTTGTTCTATAATAAAAGTAATATAAAATATTTTTGAGTATTATGAATATCTTGTTCTATATTACTTTATAAAAAATCATTAATGTTTTTTAATATATTTAAAAAAATGTAAAAATATGCTTTTTTATATATATGTTAAAGTTATTTTAGTTTTCAAAATAAATTTAAAATATTTTCTTAATATTTCTGTAATTATGTATCTATCACAATTAATTTTATCCAATTTTGTATTTTTTTCTTATTGGTTATTTAAGCCAGGTTTTAGCAACATTCCTTAGCAATTTATACTAAAATTTTATATTATTCTACATTTAATACTTATTTTAACAATATGAAGTTATAAAGCCTTTTTCTTTATGATTGATTAAGTCTGGCTTAGCAAAATAATAATAAAAATTTTTAAGTTTGGCACATATACTTTATATATGTTATCTACTTTTTTGTAGCGGCTTCCCAAAGTATCAAAAAATGCAATTATTAGAACTTTATATTTAAAAAATACTTATTAAATTAAGATTATACATAAATTTATACTAAAAATGAGTCTTTGGCGAAGCGTATCCGAGTTTATCGAGGATATGTTCTTTTATACCAATACTTACACTACTTACTTCGGTTGTAAAATAACTTGGGTGCTGCAGCGTACTGTGCCAATCCCCCGGATATAAAAATAAAAATTAAGTATTATGTGGCAAGGTTATAAAAAATTGTACTGCTATTAGTTCTTATTAAAATACATTTTACAAATTATAATTAAATCTTTTATAAAAAAATAGAAATTTTAAGTTGAAATTACTCTTTATTTTATAAATAAATTATATTAAAAAGACTTTTTATTTCTTATCATTTCTTCTATTTCAACAGGTGTGTAAATAATCCATTCTTTGTATTTATTTGTATCATAATTATTTATTGTTTTTATTTTTCCTCCAATCCATAATTTTGGATCATATTCATCTCCCAATAAAAAAGATATTGATGAATAATTAGAATCTTTTTCTTTATCATAATTTAATCCTTCAAAAATGAATCTCCATCTTTTTTTGCTAAATCCTATTGCAGTATGTAATGCTTCAAACATAAGTCCGGATTTTATTATATCATTTTGATCATCAGGAATATTTCCTGTATAATTAAATATTTCTATTAAATCTCCTCCAGATTTATTTATTTATTTCAATTAATCTTCCAAAGCCGTAATTTTGTGTAGGAAGAAAATTGGTTTTTGAATAACTTTTAATATTATTTTTTATATCATTTGGTAAAAATAGAGGAATAAAAAATATATTGCCTTCTTTTTCTGTAAAGTAATTCATAATTATTTTCCTAATTGTTATATTTTTAGTATTTAAATATTTTTTAATTACACACCGCACGCAGAATAATATTATAAATATATATTAATTAATTATCAAAATTATAATAATAAAAAATAATGCATTAACCGTGCGTTAAAGAATTTTTTTAATTTATAAAAAACTAGGGCGGGTGTTATATTTAGAAAATAAATTGAAAAGAATAATAATATTTAAATTGAAAAATTAGATATAAAATTTATAGGGTGGGGTATGTTAATAAAGTGCTATTTTTATATTTTTTATTTATAAAAAGTTTTGAAATATTTTTTATTGTTTTAGGAAGAATTATTTTTTATATAATAAACTTTTAAAGAATTGTGATTTATAAATAAAAAAATATGAACTCATTTATAATTTTACTGCATACAAAAATCGATATTGTTAATATTTAATTAATAAAAAAATAGTTTAAATATAATTTTTTATAATTTGTTTAACATTTTTCTAATAAAGTTTTTATAAAATATAATCATAACCTTATTAAAAAAATAATTTAAATAAAGCTGCTTTTTAATTAAATGATAAATAGAGTTTGTTAATTTCTTTTTTAATTTACATCATTAGAATATAATTTGTAAATTAGAAATAGTCTTGAATCATACTAATTTTATATGTTTTATACTATACTGAAATATTATTGTTTTTATACAAAATGTTTTTTGATATATAAAAAAATCAGATATTAATACATTATAAAAAATAAAATATAAATTTATTTTGATGAGTAAAAATTATGTATCAATTTTTAATTATGCATTAGAAGTTAATTAATTTAATTATTAAAAGTATAAGTTCAAATTTATATACAATTAGTTTTTAATTATTAGTATTAAATCTTAATGAAAGATTAAAAAATATTATTTGTTTATAAAAATTATACAGATTTGAAATTAAACATTGTTTTTTATTTATTTTTTTGATTAGATTTTGGTATTATTATAATACTTCAATAATTGTATTTTTTAATTAAAAATACAGCTTTTATACTACATATAATACTAAATTGGTACAAAGAAGTACTAATCTATTGTTTTTTATATAAAAAAAGAGCCTTGAAGATTATTTATTCAAAGCTCTTTTTTATTTATTAGTACTGTTTCGTACAGTCTGTTATTTTACATATCTTTATAGAACTCTATATGATGCTGTAATTCAGGAGGTAATGGATTTCCTGTTTTTGTGAATTTGAAATATCTGTTTTCCAATTCAGTAGCTTTTTTGCTTCTTATGTTTTTGAATCTGTTAGCTATTTCTGAGAACATAGGCTGTTTAGAAAGTTCTTCTCTTATGTTTTTAGCAAAAGGTACTTGTCTGTATAATATTCCTCTAGCAACTCTATTAAGTCTCATAATACCTTTACTTTCATATCTGATCCATAAGTTGTAATCTGAAACAAATACTTCTCTCAAATTGTTTCTGCACTTTTTGATTTGTATTTTTAATTTTTCTTTAGATTCATCTGATAGATTTCTATTTTTCTTGTAGAATTGAACATAATCACTATATTCAGAAGTTATAGACATTTGAGTAATATCGTTCCAAGCAGGTCCAAGCATAGTTTTACATAATTCCCATCTGAAAGCACCGATAGTAGGAAGTAATAGAGATTCTATTTCTTCAGAAGTGAATATAGGGAATAAGAATCTTCCAGTACTATTTTTTTGTCTGCTTGAAAGCTCTTCCCACATTATAGCTCTTGAACCGAATGTAGGCATAAGTATTATATTTGGAAGTACTTCCTGCATAACAAGTTCTTTTTCTATATTCAACTCTTTATTTTTATACAATACCTCCCTATAGAATGCTGAGAAATCTATATCAGTTATTTCTTTGATAGATTTTTCCATCACATCTCTTCTAATCAAAGCTCTTTCAAAATCTTTAGTAATCATATCTTTGTGCAAGATAGGGAAGTATACACTAACCTGACCATAACATAATCTGTGTGTAGTTTCGATCATGTTATCAACTTCGTATTCAAGTCTTTTTGATGAACTTTCCCAATGTTCTTCCAACTCTTTATCGCTTATAGTACCGCGTTTTTTTAATTCTCTCAAAGCTTCTCTGTAATCCTGTCCGAAACCGTTAACAGAAGGAGGCTCATCTTTATCGTATATTTTTTGAAGCCACTCATCTATGTAATAAACATTGACTCTCTTAGTTTTGCTTTTATCTTTTATCTCATAAAGATCCATTATTTGATTTGGAGTAAGCAATTCATCGTCCATATATCCGAAGTTTAGGAACATTTCGACTAACTTACTTCTATTGCCGTTTATTATAGTTCTTTTAGCAACTTCTCTGTATATTTCAAAGAATACGCTAGTAACACCGCGTCTGATTTTTCTAACATCATCTTCTGTGCTGAATTTATCTCTTAATTTTTTGAATGCCTGTAATGATTTCATGAAGTTTTTAGCTTTACCTTCTTCAATTCCAGACATGTCTATTAATCTTTTAGTAGGATTTTTTACTTCAGCAGGTAATTCTTCAAAACCTATAGTAACTCTTATCTCATCGCTTTCTAAAGCAGCTTCTTCAGAAGAAATATTAGTGCTTCTTGATACTCTTTTTACAGCAGATTCCATTTCTTCCAAGTCTATATTCAAGTCATAATCATATTCAGTTTTGATTTTGTTATAAATATCTTTTATGACACTGGACATAAAGCCAATATATTTAACCCATACTTCATTGTCTTTATCTTGTTTATCTAAATCAATAGCGATTTTTAAATATTCTCCAAATAAAGACTCATTTTCATTTGATGATAAGAATAATATATTTTCTATAGCCTCAACAATCTCAGTTTTTAGCATAGAAGATATAGTTTTAAGGTTTTCATACAACATATGTGAAGCATCTAAACTCATATTTATGTCATAAGTGAAAAATTGAGTTTTAATATTCTTAGGCATTGTTAAGAATCTTCTCACATAATCTATTTCAAATTCCAATTTTTCGTTATTTTCTATGAACTGATTTTTGTTATGCATATAAATTTCAGAGTGATCAGCCCTTATAAAGTCAACGTCAAACGAAGTAGGGAAGTTAAATCCTGAGTTTATAGAGTCTTCGTAAGTATCTTTATAGTTTTTGAACATCTCAGATTTTATATTTTTTGACTTATTTTGCTGCAAATTGAAATACATAACAGCAAGATTTGAAGAAATAATCTTAATATCATCATTGATTTTTTTGATTTTCACGTATTCTTCGTAAGATTTTAGTATCATATAGGCAATTGAATGATACATATTTGTGATATAAGCTTTATTAACTTTGAAAAAGTTCTTAACATACTCTTGTGTAGGGGTTTTTACAGCGTATATTTCAGTATCATTTTTAGCCTTAAAAGAAAACATATATTTTGAATTGGATTTGTAACTTCCTATGCCAAGCATAATGTTTCTAGGTATTGAAAATAATCTGCAGCTATATCTCATTATCTCATTTTCATCTTCGATTCCTAAAATTTCTTTAGAAGATATATAGACATCTATTTCACCATTGGTAACAATAGATATATTTTCTATATTTTCGCCTTCGTAAAAAATAATAGTGTTAGGTTTTAGTTTTAAATTGCCATTTTCCTCAATATTTACACTCATAATTCATAACTCTCTATGTTTTTTTATTAATAATTATCGCTGAATTATATATTATTTTTTGAAAATATGCTAGTTTTTTGGATTTTTTTGAATTTTTTAGGATTTTTAATAAAAAAATTCCCAATTTTCTTCCCAAATTTGCCCAAATTTTGGTGATTTTGGAGGGAAATTCGGGTCCGAAAAGGCAATTTTTGGGAATTTTGGAATTTTCTTGCAGACGATTTGTATAAAATGTAGCACAAAAGCGAAAAATAGCCAAAATAATGCGAATTTTTTAAAAAATCGCATCTAAAACCTATTGTGTTTTTTCGACCCTATGCTATAATAATAAAACAGTTGATGAGAAAAAAAACAAAACGAAACAAACACCAACTGAAAAAAACGAAAAACTTAAGATCTTTGACAGATATATGAGAGCGTAGATTTTTAGAAAGTTTTTTCCAACATTAAAAACGGAAATCAGCGATTATAAAAATCTTCACTAGATAAAGAAAACACAATTAGATTGTGTGTCTTAGAGTAGAAACAATTAAGCGGAGCGTTACTAAAGAATTAGATAAGAAACAGCTTTAATTAGCTAAAAGTCTCATTCAATTTGATGTATTAAACTTAGCTTTGATATTAGAAATAATAAAGAAGAAAAGGATAATATGGTCAAGTAAGTAAGGGCTTAAGGTGGATGCCTAGGCACTGGAAGGCGATGAAGGTCGTGACAAGCTGCGATAAGCTACGAGGAGAAGCAAATATTCTTTATTACTCGTAGATCACCGAATGGGAAAACCCATAGAAGTAAACCTTCTATATCATACACTGAATTCATAGGTTTATGAGGCGACACCCAGGGAACTGAAACATCTAAGTACCTGGAGGAAAAGTAATCAAAATTGAGATTCCCTAAGTAGTGGCGAGCGAAAGGGGAAGAGCCTAAACCATAATAATGTCAAGTTGTAAGACGTTGTTATTATGGTGTTGTAGGGCGGTAAGTGATGTACTTACATGCATCGACTTTGCTTTATATGATAGTAGAACTGTTTTGGAAAAGCAGACCATAGTGGGTGATAGTCCCGTACACGAAATCATATAGACAAGGTTTTATCGTTCCTGATTAGGGCGGGGCACGTGAAACCCTGTTTGAATCTGGGTAGACCACTATCCAAGGCAAAATACTAACCAGTGACCAATAGTGTAGAGTACCGTGAGGGAAAGGTGAAAAGTCTCCCGTTGAGGGTTATTAAATAGAACCTGAAACCTTAAGCTTACAAGTAGTCAGAGGGTACCCTGCTAGCAATAGTAGACGGCCTGATGGCGTGCCTTTTGTAGAATGAGCCTGCGACTTATAGTACGTAGCAAGATTAAGAGGTAATAGCCTTGTAGTCGTAGTGAAAGCGAGCCTTAATAGGGCGATATTAGTTGCGTGCTATACGACCCGAAGCCAAGTGATCTACCTATGAGCAGTGCGAAACTCGAGTAACATCGAATGGAGGTGCGAACCAGTGGCCGTAAAAAGGCTTTGGATGACTTGTGGGTAGGAGTGAAAGGCTAATCAAACTTGGAGATAGCTGGTTCTCTCCGAAATGTCTTTAGGGGCAGCGTCATGTGTTTACTTGCGGGGGTAGAGCACTAAATGGACTAGGGCTCCTAACCGAGTACCAAACCCAACTAAACTCCGAATACCGTAAGTTCAGAACATGGCAGTTAGACAGCGGCGGATAAGCGTCATTGTCAAAAGGGAAACAGCCCAGATCCTCAGCTAAGGTCCCAAAATCTATGTTAAGTGGGAAAGGATGTGAGAATACTTAAACAGCCAGGAGGTTGGCTTAGAAGCAGCCATTCCTTTAAAGAGTGCGTAACAGCTCACTGGTCGAGTGTTCTTGCGCCGAAAATGTAACGGGGCTCAAACATAGTACCGAAGCTAGGGAATTACATCGTTAAGGTGTGATTGGTAGGAGAGCGTTCTTTAAGCCGTTGAAGGTTCATCGTAAGGTGGGCTGGAGGTATAAGAAGTGAGGATGCAGGCATGAGTAACGAGAAAACGGGTGAGAAACCCGTTCGCCGCAAACCCAAGGTTTCCTAGGTAAAGCTAATCTGCCTAGGGTTAGTCGACCCCTAAGATGAGGCTGAAAAGCGTAGTCGATGGGAAACAGGTAAATATTCCTGTACTATGATATGTTTCGATGGAATGACACAGATTGTTTGCGTACGCGTTAGATTGGTAGATAACGTCAAACAGTTTAGACTTGTGATGAGTTAAATGCTTGTTGCTTTAAGGTTGAGGCTGGATAGTGACTGGGCTTTCGGGTTCAGGAAGTTGCGTGAGCTAGGCTGTCGAGAAATAATTTCTAAGGTTAGGCATGTCATAATCGTACCGCAAACCGACACAGGTGGGTGAGATGAGTATTCTAAGGCGCTCGAGATAATCTTCCCTAAGGAACTCTGCAAATTAGTCTTGTAACTTCGGAAAAAGAGACGCTTGAATCTTGGTAGCAATATTGAGAGGAGAGTCGCAGTGAAAAGGCCTGGCCGACTGTTTAACAAAAACACAGATCTCTGCAAACATGTAAATGGATGTATAGGGATTGACACCTGCCCAGTGCTGGAAGGTTAAAAGGAGAGGTCAGCGTAAGCGAAGCTTCGAATTGAAGCCCCAGTAAACGGCGGCCGTAACTATGACGGTCCTAAGGTAGCGAAATTCCTTGTCGGGTAAGTTCCGACCTGCACGAATGGTGTAACGATCCGGGCACTGTCTCGGGGAAGAACTCGGTGAAATTGAATTATCAGTGAAGATGCTGATTACCCGCAACAGGACGGAAAGACCCCGTGAACCTTTACTATAACTTGACATTGAGTTTTGTTTTGTGATGTGTAGAATAGATGGGAGGCTTTGAAGTGGGAGCGCCAGTTTTCATGGAGCCATCTTTGAAATACCATCCTTCGCAAAATGGGATTCTAACGATTAGCCGTTATCCGGCAGTCGGACATTGTCAGGCGGGTAGTTTGACTGGGGCGGTCGCCTCCTAAAGAGTAACGGAGGCGTGCAAAGGTCACCTCAAACCGAATAGAAATCGGTAGTAGAGTATAAAGGCATAAGGTGGCTTGACTGCGAGAGAGACATCTCGAGCAGGTACGAAAGTAGGTCTTAGTGATCCGGTGGTCCCGAGTGGAAGGGCCATCGCTAAACGGACAAAAGGTACTCCGGGGATAACAGGCTTATCTCCCCCAAGAGTTCATATCGACGGGGAGGTTTGGCACCTCGATGTCGGCTCATCGCATCCTGGGGCTGGAGCAGGTCCCAAGGGTTTGGCTGTTCGCCAATTAAAGCGGTACGCGAGCTGGGTTCAGAACGTCGTGAGACAGTTTGGTCCCTATCCGTTGTGGGCGTTGGAAAGTTGAGAAGAGTCATTCTTAGTACGAGAGGACCGGAATGAACGCACCGCTGGTGTATCTGTTGTTCTGCCAAGAGCATCGCAGAGTAGCTATGTGCGGACGGGATAACCGCTGAAAGCATCTAAGTGGGAAGCCTCCTTCAAGATTAACTTTCCCTATGAGTTTCGTTGGAGACTACGACGTTGATAGACTGCAAGTGTAAGCAGGGAAGAAATACCTGTTCAGCTGAGCAGCACTAATCAGACCAATGACTTGACCATATTATCGTTTTCTTCTTGAAAATAATAATAGAAAGTAGAATGAGACATCTACGCTCTTATATATCTGGCAAAGAGATTAAAAATTGTTCTTTTAATTTGCTAATATTATTTCGGTGACCATAGAGAAAGTGATACACCCGTTCCCATTCCGAACACGGCAGTTAAGCCTTTCATCGTCGATGGTACTGTAAGGGTAGCTTTACGGGAGAGTAGAACGTTGCCGGGTATATATTATATATTTTATCCCTATAGAGTTTTCTATAGGGATTTTTTTATGTTATTCTTTTTATTCTTTAAATTTTCTTTTTATATCAATTTCCAATTATTTAACTATTATTAATTTATTTGAAATTTTAGGAATTTTATTTTATAGTATTTATTGAATTAATAAAAATTAGAGTAGATTTATGAACAATAAAGAAAGAATTATAAAAACTATTAAAATTATAGCCTATTTATTTTCTTATATGATGGTTACTGTAGTTGCTTTCAATTATGGTTATATGTTTTATGCTGTTAAATTTGTTGGGGCTTCTGCTCCTCCTAGTATTTCTTTTATTTTTGCAGTTCCTTTTATTATTGCTATATTAGTATGTATTCTTTTAATAAAAATTATCAAAAAAAGAATGAAAGAGTAATAATTATATTTTATTAGAGTTTTATAGTAAAAAATGACAGTTGAAGAACTATTTAAAATACATAAATTATCTTCTAATCATAAAAAATTATTAATGAAAGAAGACATTTGCGGTTGTTTTTATTGTGTAAGTATTTTTAATCCAAAACTTATAACTGATTGGATAGAAGATGAAAACGATTTAACAGCTATTTGTCCTTATTGCGGCATTGATTCTGTTATACCAAAGCATTTTGATTATGAATTAAATAAAGAATTATTAAAAGAAATGAGAGGATATTTTTTCTAAAAATAAATATTTTAATAAAATATGCTTTTAAAAAGATTTTATATTTTTTAATTTATCAATAATTTATTCACATTATATTAAATATTACTTTATATAGAATAATTAGTTATATATACTTTATATAGGTATTATATTTAAATTATTATAATATAAATAACTAAATAAAAACAATTTTTGGGGTTTTTGAAAAATGGAAAAAGAAAATAAAAAAGTAAATAGAAAAATTATATCGGCTTCTATAATATCAGTTTCTATATTTACTATTATAATTGCTGTACCTCTAACTTTTATTATTTATAATTTTAAATTAGAAAATGCTTCTTTTCTTCCTAATACTTTTTCTAAATATGCAGTATCTTTTTTAATAGCATTTATAGTTAGCCAGTTAATAACAGCAATCTTTCATAAGCTTATATTACTTGTTTTAACTTTAATTGGGGTACTTCTTGTCAAAAAAATAGCAGAAGATGAAGAAAATAAACGAATATAATATTTAGTTTTATTATTTTTATTATTATGTAATTGTAATATAAATAATAAAAAAATATTACTTTATTTAAAATAGTAAGTTATATATCTATACTTTATAATGGTATTTTATTTAAATTGTTATATAATAAATAACTAAATAAAAACAATTTAGGAGGTTTTTAATAATGGCAAATCCAGTTTTATCAGATAAGGCATTTAATTATGCATCAAGTTATGAAAATGAAAACACAATGACTGTTAATGGAGCAATTAACAAATCAATAATACTTACATTGGTGTTAATGCTTTCAGCTATGGTAAGTGTATTTTTTGTTTTAGCTTCTAATCCAGGACTTCTTTATCCTGCTGCTTTAGGAGCATCTATAGCTTCTTTTGTTTTAGCTTTGATAATGACTTTCAAAAAAGAATTGGCTAAAGTTTTTTCTATACTTTATGCTATACTTGAAGGTGTTGCTATAGGTGCTGTTTCTTATGTTTTTAATGCTGCTTATGACGGCATAGTTGTGCAGGCTGTATTTCTTACATTTTTAGATTTATTTATAATGTTGGTATTATATAGATTTAGAATAATAAGAGTAACTGAAAAATTTAGAAGTGTAATAACTGTATCTACATTGTGTATAGGTCTTGTATATTTAGTTAATTTTATAATGTCATTCTTTGGTGCTAGAATTCCTTTCTTATATGGTTCAAGTCCTTTAAGCATCGGAATAAGTGTTGTAGTTGTTCTTGTTGCTTCATTTAATTTACTTTTGGATTTTGACTTTATGGAAAAGGGCGAGCAGTATAATATGCCTAAATACTTTGAATGGTATGCTGCTTTTGGGCTTCTTGTTACTTTAGTATGGCTTTATTTAGAGATATTAAAACTTTTATCTAAAATAAGAAGCAGAGATTAAGAATTATATAATTAAATAAATTAAAGGCATGCATATTAATTATGTATGCCTTTTTATTTGCATCATATTTGTAATTTAGGGGCGGGTGGGGGGTGAATAAACTAATAAGAAAATTAAATACTTTTTATAAAGTAACTCAATATTTCTATTAGTTAAACATATCTGTAAGTCTAAAATCCCATACCATAAATATTAATAAAGTATATATAAATCTTTTTGAAACTTCTTTGTTTTCATTATTTTTAAATTCTATATTTATTTTAATTTTATCCTTATAATCAGCATAATCAGTTTCACCGTTAATTTTTGCTTTTATTATAAAAGTATCTCCATCATCAAGAGTTAAACTATATTCTTTAATTGTTCTATATTCTGTATATAGAGGAAACATTCCATATCTTGTTCCAAATGCTTTAAAAGTACCATAAGCAATTTCTATATCTTGAAGTTTATCTATTTCATTTTTCAAATTATTTTTATCAATATTTATTATGCTTAATTGATTTATAGGCTGTGATAATTCATAATCCTGTAATTGTTGTCTCCATTTTGTAATTGTTTCTTCTTCCATTTCAATAGGGCTTGCTAAACTAATAAAACTACTATTATCAATTTTTACTTCTTCGTCATTACTATTTGTATAGCTTCCATCGCCTGAATATCTGAATGTAGTTATAAAATTGTTATTCTTGTCATACAAATTCCATATAAGAGACAAGTCAAATTTATTCATTATTGGGTTATCAATAAATACCTCTTTGAAAAAATTATAATCGTATTTATCTCCTGCAATGAGTAATTTATTTAATATATACGAGAATTTTTTTATCATATTGGAAACTTGTTCTCTTATATTTTTTATATTTTGTTTTTTATTTTCATCTAAATTTCTTGGAATAGATTTTAATATTTTATTTTCTTTTATATCGAATATACTTATAGAATAATCATTGTTTAGTATTAATTTATAATTTTCATCAATAATTTTGTCGATGTTTTTGTCAAAACCAATATTGGAATTATATTTCAATTCTAAATTGTAAAAAGGAATTTTTTTATCTTTAGCAATTTCTATTAATATGTCTAAAGCATTATTTTTTGATGCCATTTTTTTTGCATTATTATATATATTAAATAGTATTTTTATAGTATATTCATTTTCTTTATTTAAAGATAGTATATTAAAAAATAATTTTGATTCGCCGTCTTTTTTGTATATTTCTTCTAATGCTTCATAGCCTCCATATAATCCGTAAATTAATTGTGCTGTTTCTTTATTAGTTTCTTTATAAATATTATAAGCAAAGCTTAAAAAACTTTCTTTATCAAGCAAATCTATAATAGAATCAATTTCAATAATGCGATAAACATACTTTTTTAATTCTAAATATTTTAAATATATGTATTTTATTACTTCTATATTAACTTCTCTTGATTTATCTTTTATTAAGATTCTAGCTTCTTTTATAAAATTAACTTTCTTTTCATCTTTTTTATTTAAATTATTTTCAACATAATTTTCTGCTTCTTCTATACTTTTAAAAATTTTTAAATCTGATAAATCTTTTAATTCATAATAATAAATATTTTCTAATCTTCTTTTGAAGGCTATTATTTTTTTATTTTTACTTTCGGAAGCTATTTTATGAGCTTCTTTCAAATTGTCTTTTATAATATCATTGCCGTAATAATAATCATCTAATACATGTAAATATAAAGTCAATTTTAAATTTTTAAAATTATTAAAGTTATTACAGAATTGAAAAATATTTTCCATTGAATTAACTTGACTTATATCCCAATTTTCTAAAGAACTGTACTGATTAAAATTATAAGTGCCTCCAAACATATAACTCATGTTTTTTACTTTTGAAGTTTTCCATTTATCAAGAGGCTGATTAAACTTTGAAGCAAGATAAAACATATATGATGTATCTTTTACATTTGATATATCCCAATCATTTAAAGGCTGATTGAACTCAAAAGACTGAGCAAACATACAATACATATTTTCCACATTAGATACATTCCAACTATTAAGCGGCTGATTAAATTTACTGCATCCCTCAAACATACAAGTCATATCTTTAACATTCTCAACATTCCAAAATGAAATATCCTGATTAAATTCCATAGCATCATTAAACATATAATTCATAATTTTTACTTTATGAACATTCCAATTATTAAGAGGCTGATTGAATTTAATTGCATACCTAAACATATACCCCATATCTTCTACATTAGATACATTCCAGTTATTTATATTATGATTAAATTTACGGGCAAAAGAAAACATTGAGTTCATACTTACAACATTTGAAGTATCCCAAGTTTCTATACCTGAAAAATCTTCTCTTTCGCTTCCTGAAAATAATCCGCTCATATCTTTAATAAGACTTGTATCTATATCTCCTAAATAAATACTTTCATCTTGTACTATTTCGTATAATTCTTTTAAAATTTCTGGTTTGTATTTATGCATATATTTATCCGTAATTTTTATTTTAATAGTATAATATATTTACTTAAGAATTTCTATTAACTGAATATATACCTAAACAACTATATTTTGTCAATTTTTATTTTTTTGAAATGTAATTTTTGTTTATTAATAGTATAAAATATTATTAAGTTTTGTTTGAAATGTGAAGTCAAACCAAGATTTGTGTCAAAAATGCAGTCTTCGCGAAGTGTATCTGAGCCTGTCGATGATATAGCTTCTTTGGGTTACCACCGAGTAGGTGCCTTGCCTACGGCACGCAGAGTGTTGGCAAAAGAAGCAGGGGTTCGGGGATTAGTCCCCTAAAATAATAACAATATAAAAACTAATTTTGACAAACTCTAAAATTTTTAGTATATATTTGCTATTCAAATAAATTAATGATGAATTATATATTTTTATTATATGATTTTATAAATGCTTCAAAACCTTATTTTTTATAACAAAATATATAATACAAAAAGAACTAAAAATATTTTTATTTAATATTTGATCAACTTTTAATTTTGTATATTAAATAATTTTTTATATTTAAGTTTAAAAATTTATTTTAAATCCCGCCCTTTATCTTTATGAATATATTTTGAGTTTAAAGTATTTTATTTCTTAAAAAAGTTATTAAGAAATATAAACACCCACCCAAGATTTTTTAAATTTGTAGTATATACCTAAACAACTATATTTTGTCAAAAATAAAATTATAGTTTCTTTTTTATATCTGGGGGCTTTGCCCCATACCACACTTCTTTTGCGACTGAAAGGAGTGCCTTTGGCGTGCCACAAAGAAGCAAAAGGGCTATATTTTAGCTTAAATTGATAATTTATATTACATGTAAAACAATTTTAGTATGATTTAGTACTAATTTTATCCTTGCACTTTTTGGTTCTTTTTGCGGCGGGAAAAAGAACAACAAAAAAATTGACAAACTCTAAAATTTTTAGTATACTCACCGCACGCAGAATAAAATTATATTATTAAGCTAATTTATAATTATAATTTTTATTATTGAAAAGAAATTATTAACCGTGCGTTAAAAAGATTGCAGGGTTTTATATTTTTTTACAAGAGTTTCTAATTACTATATTAGGCTGAAGTATTATATTAACATTATCAGTTATTCTTTCGTTTGTAATATTAAGTATTGAAAGTACAGCATTTTTTCCCATTTCATAAGCCTGAGAAGATACAGTAGTTAATCCTATAATTGATGAAAAAGGTATGTTGTCATATCCTATTAATGATATATCATTAGGTATTGATATTCCAAATTCTTCAGTAGCCTTTTTTATACCAAAACACATTACATCACATGCAGAAAATATAGCAGTATAATCAAGTTTCGATTTTATTATATCCTTCATTTGCTCATAACTTTCATCAAAATTGAAATTAGCTATTTTATAATATTGATTGTAATCAAAATCCATATTATTATCATGCAAAGCCTTCATAAATCCGTTAAATCTTTCTGTTTCAGTACTAATGTCTTTTGGACCAGCCATATATAAAATATTTTTATGACCTAAATCTATCAAATATTTTGTAGCATTATAAGCACCTATTTCATTATCTGATCCTACATAATTTATATTTTCAATATTTACTTTTCTATCTAAAAATACTATTGGGGCATTTGCCCTTTTTAAAATATCATTAAAATATTCAGAATTTCCTATAGATGGAATTATAATATAACCGGATACTCCTATATTTCTTATATCTTTAAAATATTTATTTAATATATCTTTATTTTCTTTAAACTGAGATAATATTATATGATATCCGTAAAGATTAGCAGTATTTTCTATTCCTTCGATTATATTTGCAAAGAAAGGATTAGTAATATCAGGTATTATAACTGATATAATCTGTTTTATCTTAACAGTTTTTTTTACATTGTATCCATCTGAGTTAATAATTTTTTTTACTCTGCTTTGTATTTTTTCATCTACACTGCTATTTCCATTAAGTACTCTTGATACAGTTGCAACAGAAACATTTGCTTTTTTTGCTATGTAATTTAATGTAATTTTTTTGTCATTCATAATAATTCATAATCTTTAATTCTATAATTTAAATATAATCTATGAAATATTATTTGTCAACATTTTTATAAATAAATTTTTTCAGAAATTTTTCAGAAAATTTTCTGAAAAAAATTTGACAATAGGGTAATTATTTCTATACTAGACTATATCAAACATATTTATTTCATAGGAGCTATAAAATGCTAAAAAAATTAAATGTATTGTTTCTTATTTCAATAATGACATTATTATCATGTTCTAATTCTCAAAGCGGCGATAAATCTGCTTCTGGAGACGGTAAAAAAATAAGAGTTGCTTTAGTGTTAGCTGGCTTTTTAGGTGATAAATCATTTAATGATTCTTCATACATAGGAGCACAACAAGCACAAAAAGATTTTGGTGTAGAAGTAAAAGTAATGGAATCAAAAGTTCCAGCAGAATGGGAATCAAATTTGTTGGCAATGGCTTCAGACAATTATGATTTAGTATTAGGTGTTTCTACACAGTTACAAGACATAATAAACAAACATGCTTCATCTTTCCCTAATGTTAAATTTGCTTTAATAGACGGAGTTGCTGATGAAGGTCTTACAAATGTTATATCTTCAATATTTGCTCAAAATGAAGGTTCATTTTTAGCTGGAGCAGTAGCTGCTATGTTCACTACTAATACAACTGTACCAAATGTTAATGCTGACAAAATAGTTGGTTGGGTAGGCGGAATGGATATACCAGTATTAGCAGATTTCTATACTGGATTTAAACAAGGTGTTGAATATATAGACCCACAAACTAAAATATTACAATCTTTTGCTGGTACATTTAATGACCCTCTTAAAGGAAAAGAATTAACTATAGCTCAGTACAGTCAAGGTGCTGACGTAGTAATGAACGTTGCTTCTGGTACTGGTAACGGAGTATTAGAGGCTTCTAAAGAACAAAATAGATATGCTATAGGTGTAGATTTGGATCAAGATTCAACATATCCTGGACATATAGTTACTTCTATGTTAAAAAGAGTTGACAGAGCTACATATTTAGCTATAGAATCAGTTGTTAACAATACTTTCAATGGCGGAGAAGTTATATATCTCGATATTTCTAATGGCGGTGTTGGATTAACTGACATGAGCGTATTAAAAGGTTCTTTAGGTGATAAATTCCCAGCATATATATTAGACGAAGTTAAAAAATTAGAAGAAAAAGTAAAAAACGGCGAAATAGTTGTTAATTACTATCAAGGTTTTGGTAATCCAAAAAATAAATAAAATCTATTAGTATTAAGGGGCGTAACCTTAAAACTATTTTCCATATTTTTAAGGTTATGCTCCATATCCATTTATACAAATAATTATTAATTCAACTCAATAATGGAGGTAAAATATGTCCAATGGTTATTGTTTGGAAATGAGCAATATTAAAAAAAGCTTTGGAAATATTAAAGCCATTCAAAATGGTAATTTTAATCTAAGAAAAGGAGAAATACATTCTCTTATAGGTGAAAATGGTGCTGGTAAATCAACAATGATGAAAATAGCCTATGGACTATATGCTCCAGATGAAGGTGATATTTTTATAAGAAATGAAAAATATGAATCATTAAATCCTAAGAAAGCTATTGATATAGGTATTGGAATGGTGCATCAGGAATTCATGTTGGTAAAAGAGCTTACAGTTCTTGAGAATATTATATTAGGATTTGAAAAAAGAAAAGGTGTTGCTATAGATTTTGAAGCTTCAAAAAAAGAAATTAACAGATATATTGATACTTATAAAATGGACATTCAAATAAATAAAAGAATTGAACAAATATCTGTAGGAGAAGCACAAAGAGTAGAAATAATAAAAACTTTATATAGAGGTGCAGAAATATTGATATTTGATGAACCTACAGCAGTACTTACACCTCAAGAAACAAAGGAATTTTTTAAGATTTTAAATATTTTGAAAGAAAGCGGTGAATCTATAGTATTTATATCTCATAAACTTAATGAGGTTATGGAAATATCAGATCGAATCAGTATAATGAGACAAGGTCAATATATAGATACAGTTAATAAAACTGAAACAAATGTAAAAGAATTAGCCAAAATGATGGTTGGTAGAGATGTATTTTTGAATGTTGAGAAGAAGAAATCAAAAGTTTCTGATGTAGTTTTAAAAGTTGATAATTTATGGACAAGCGGAGAAAAAGAGCTTTCAAAAATAAGAGGAATAAGTTTTGATGTTAAAGCTGGAGAAATAGTAGGAATTGCTGGAATAGACGGTAATGGTCAAAGTGAACTTATTGAAGCTATATGTGGTCTTAGAAAAGTAGAAAAAGGTGATGTTTATTTAGATAATGTTAATATCACAAATAAAACTCCATTAAAAATAAGAAAAGCAGGATTATCACATATACCGGAAGATAGAAATTTAAGAGGACTTAATAGAAGTTTGAATATAGCAGAAAATATTATAGCATTAAAGTTTAATCAAAAACCTTATGCTAATAATATGATTATGAATGATAAAGAAATCATAGATACTACAAATAAGTTAATAGAAAAATTTGATATAAGACCTGCACAAGCTTTAGTAGCTACTACACATTTATCAGGCGGTAATGCTCAAAAAGTTGTAGTTGCTAGAGAAGTAGATGCTAATGGTAAATTATTGATAGCTTCACAGCCTTCAAGAGGTGTCGATATAGGAGCTATAGAGTCTATAAGAAAAATCTTAAATGAAGAGAAAGAGAAGGGAAAAGCTATATTATTAGTTTCTGCCGATTTAGAGGAGATATTATCTTTATCTGACAGAATAATAGTAATGTATGAAGGAACAATCACTGGAATGTTAACACCAGAAGAAGCTAATGATGAGAATTTATCTCTTCTTATGGTTGGTGAAAATCCTCAATAAAGTTTTATTAAATTATTGGAGTGTTTAAATATGAATAATAAATATATCAAGTTGCTATCTAATAAATATATAAATGTTTTATTTACTATAATAATATCTATGTTTATAGGTGCTATTATAATATTAATGATGGGACATAATCCAATAGAAGCTTATATACAGCTTTTTAGAGCTTCATTTATTGGTAAGTTGAATTTAGGTACTACTTTGGAAAAATTTGTACCTTTATTTTTGACTGCTTTAGCTTTTGCTGTATCTTCTAAAGTAGGTATATTCAATGTAGGAGTTGAGGGCGAGCTTTATTTAGGTGCTATTACAACAGCTTGGGCTGGAGTATATTTTTCTTTTTTACCTTTCCCTTTACATTTTTTAGTATGCGTTATATTGGCAGTTATAGTTGGAAGTGCTTGGGCTTCTATACCAGCAATATTAAAAGCATATTGGAAAGTCAATGAAATATGTGTTACTATTTTAATGAACTATGTTGCTATATATATAACTTCATATTTAGTTAATGGCCCACTTAGTGCTAAAACAGGTGTTGCTAGAACACTTGATGTTGCTAAAGATATAACATTAGCACAATTTATGAAACCTAGCCGTGCTAATTTAGGTATAATAATAGCAATTTTAATAGCAATATTAATATTCTTTATACTTAATAAAACTACATTAGGATACAGAATTAAAACGGTAGGTTTGAATGATATGCATGCAGATTATGTAGGTATAGATTCTAAGAAAACTATAGTATTCACTATGATGTTCAGCGGTGCTATAGGAGGTATTGCCGGACTTATAGAGGTATTAGGCGTATATGGATATTTTTTAGATAATTTTTCTGCTAGTTTGGCATTTGACGGTATGTTAGCTGCTCTTATAGTAAAGAATGATTTTAAGATGCTTCCATTTATATCTTTATTCCTTGCTGCTTTGAAATCAGGAGCTTTGGGAATGGAAAGATATACAGGAATACCTAAATCATTAGTAGATACAATAATAGCCATATTTATAATATTTGCTACTATGGAAATACTTATATCATTCGTTGATAAATTAAAAAATAAAAAAGCTAAGAAATTAGAAGCTTAAAATAAGAGAGGTAATGATATTATGGATTTAATGAATATTTTTGATTATACACTTGTTCATGCTACTATAAGAGCTACTACACCTATACTTTTTGCTGCTCTTGCTGCTGTAATTACTCAGCAGGCTGATATCATAAACATTGGTACAGAAGGTATAATGTTAATGGGAGCATTTGTGGCAGTTTGCGTAAGTTTTTTCACTGGAAGTTGGCTTATTGCTATATTCGCTGCTATGGTTGCTGGGGTTATATTTTCATTAATAATGGCAGTTGCACATATAAAATATAATGCTGATATTTGTGCTATTGGTACCGCTATTAATTTGTTGGCTGTGGCATTAACTAGATTTTTATTGAAACAATTTTTAGGTGCTTCAGGTACTTTCCATGACCCTAAAATTGTAGGAATACCTAAAATTCATTTTGATTTTTTAACTTCAAACAAATATTTAAATAGTTTATTTAATGATTATTCTATATTAGAAATATTTGGAATAATAGCTGTTATAATATTTGCCTTCTTACTTTACAGAACAGTATGGGGACTTAGATTAAGAGCTACAGGTAAATTCTCTTTGGCTACAGAAACTGCTGGTATTAATATAGTTGCTATGAAATATCAAGTTATGATAATATCCGGAGTTTTGGGAGGACTTGCAGGTGCACACTTATCTATAGGTTATTCTCAGCTTTTCACAGAAAATATGACTAATGGTAGAGGCTTTATGGGAGTTGCTGCTATGTTCTTTGGAAATGCAAATCCTATATTTTCTTGGATAGGCTGCACTTTATTCGGACTTATAGATTCTATAGGAGCAAGACTTCAATCTTATGGTTGGCCTTCTCAGTTTGTACTTATGCTTCCTTATGTTATAACAATATTAGTATTAACTATATCTATGATTCATAAGAAAAGAAGAGAAATAAAAATGAAAAGTTCTTTAAATAGAACTAAAGAATAATTATAAAAAATAAATTTTTAAGGAGAATATAAAATGGAAAAAATAATACTTGACTGCGATCCTGGACATGATGATGCTGTTGCTATTTTAATGGCTGGTATACACCCTAGCATAGAATTGCTTGGTATAACAACTGTTGCCGGAAATCAAACTTTAAATAAAACTACAATAAATGCTCTTAATGTATGTCAGTATTTAAATATAGATGTTCCTGTATGTTCTGGTATGGCTTTACCTATGGTAAGAAAAGTACAAACTATAGCTGATGATATTCATGGTGAAAGCGGTTTAGACGGCCCAGTTTTTGATAAACTTACAAAAGAAGTAGATAAAAGACATGCTGTAAATTTTATAATAGAAACTTTAAAAAACAGCAGTGAAAAAATTACACTTGTTGTTACAGGTCCTATGACAAATGTTGCTATGGCATTTAGAATGGATCCTAGTATAGTTGAAAAAGTAAAAAGAATAATATTTATGGGAGGAAGTTATCAGCTTGGAAATGTAACTCCTGCTGCAGAATTTAATATATTTGCTGATGCTGAAGCTGCTTATGTAGTATTCAATTCTGGTGTTCCTCTTGTAATGATGGGACTTGATCTTACTAGACAAGCATTATGTTATCCTAGCATTGTAGAAAGAATGGGAAAAGTTGGCGGAAATGCTTCAAAACTTTTTGTTGATCTTATGGGATTTTTCTGCAAAACTCAAAAACAAGTATTCGGCTGGGAAGGCGGCCCTTTACATGACCCTACTTGTATAGCTTATATTATCGATGAGAGCTGTATAGAAACTAAAGATATGTATAGCGAAGTTGAAATAAGAAGCGAAAAATGTTACGGAAGAACTTTATGTGACTATTTTGGAGTTACTAAAAATAAACCTAATTCTAAAGTTTCAATTAAATTAGATATTGATAAGTTTTGGAATATAGTTGAGGATTGTATAAAACTATACAATAAATAATAGGAATAAATAATTATGTTAGAAACATTAAGAAATACTTTAAATAAAAATAAAGATATCTATATAAAAAAATTAACAGATTTTGTTAAAATAGATACGCATGTATTAGGTCATGGAATAGACGGCGGCCTTGAAGATGCAGGTCAAAAATATTTAATAGATTTATTTAAAGAGATGAATGCTGATAATGTAGAAACAGAAGATATGCAGGAAAGTATAATAGAAAAATCTATTAAAGAACATAATGAAGGAAATCCTAATCATAATTATGATAAGAGATATAATGTATATGCATCTTTTAAGGGTAAATCAAATAAATCTATAATGTTTAATGGTCATGTTGATACAATGCCTTCCGGAGATGTTTCTTTATGGGAGAGTGATCCTCATAGTGCTGATATTAGAGATGGAAAAATATATGGATTAGGTGCCTGCGATATGAAAGGCGGATTAATGGCTGGTATTATGGCTGTTAAATTATTGAAAGATTCCAATATTGAACTTCCTATAGATGTTGTAATTACTGCTGTGGCAGATGAAGAGGGCGGCGGAAATGGTTCTATAATAGCTGCTATGGGAGGCAAAAAGGCTGATGCTGTAATAGTTTGCGAACCTAGCGATAGAGAAATAATAGCAGCTCATATGGGATTTATATTTTTTAGAGTTGAAGTTAAAGGAGTTTCTGTTCATTCCGGTTCTAAATGGAATGGTGTAAGTGCTATAGATAAAACTATAAAAATTATAAATGCTATTAATGAATTGGAACATAATTGGCTTATGAGATATAAACATCCTTTGCTTCCTTCTCCAAATTTGAATGTGGGTGTTATAAGCGGAGGTAAAGCAGGTTCTACAGTTCCAGATTATTGTAAATTTGAAACTTGTGTGCATTATTTGCCTAATATAATGACTTATGAGCAAGTTGTAAAAGAGTTTACAGAAACAGTAAATATGTGTGCTATGGGTGATTCTTGGCTTAGAGATAATATGCCTAAAATAAGTATATATCAGTCTGGCGGCGGATTTGAAATGGATTTAAATGATCCTTTTGTAGATGTATTTAAAAAGTCTTATGAAGATATTTACAATAAAGGAGCTAAAATAGTAGGCTCTCCTGCAGGCTGTGATGCTAGAACTTGGCGTAATATAGCTAAATGTCCTACATTGCAATATGGCCCTGGTTCTATTAAACAATGCCATACTGTCAATGAATATTTGGATATTGAAGAATATTTAGAGTCAATACTTTTATACGCTAATATAATATTAAATTTTGCAAAACAATAATAATAAAAATATAAGGAGTAGAAAATGTCTAAAGATAAAATATTATTTATAGGAGAATCTTGGGTTATATACATGACACATCAAAAGGGATTTGATATGTTTACAAATTCTGTTTATGAAGAAGGTGCTGATATACTTTTAGATGTATTAAGAAAGAATTTCGATGTTGATTACATAACAGGACATGAAGTTCCTACAAAAGCTCCAAATACAATGGAAAAATTAAATGAATATAAAGCAATTATTATTAGTGATATAGGAGCTAACAGTTTTTATTTACATCCTGATACTTTTGCTAAAGGATTAAGAACTCCAAATCGTATTAAACTTATGGAAGAATATGTTAAAAATGGCGGCGGTTTATGTATGGTTGGCGGTTATTTAACTTTCCAAGGTATAGATGGCAAAGGTCATTGGAAAAATACTGCAGTAGAAAAAGCATTGCCTATAGATTTTGAAATTTTTGATGATAGAGAAGAATGTCCTGAAGGAGTTAATCCTGTTGCAGTAGATGCTAATCACCCAATATTAAAAGGAATAGATACTGACTTCCCATATTTCTTAGGATATAACAGAAGTACATTGAAAAATGGTGCAAGTTTAGTAGCAAAAATTAATGATCATCCTTTTATAGCTGCTTGGGATTATCATAAAGGAAGATCTGCTATATTTGCTTCTGATTGTGCTCCTCACTGGGGTTCTCATGAATTTATGCAATGGAAGCATTATGAGACTCTTTGGACTAACATTATAAAATGGATAAGTAAAAATATATAATCAGGGGTAAGATGTGAGTAAAAGTATTTTGGTAATAGGGAGTATAAATAAAGATTTGGTTGTTAATACACCACGTTTCCCTAAAGAAGGAGAAACTATACTTGGAAATAGTTTTACTACAAGCAATGGAGGAAAAGGTGCCAATCAAGCATGTGCTATAGGAAAATTAGGCGGAAAAGTTAGTATGCTTGGGGCTGTTGGAGATGATAGTTTTGGTAAAGATTTATTAAATGCATTATCTTCAAATAATGTTAATACAGATAATGTAATAGTAAAAAATAATTCTTCTACAGGCATAGCATTAATAACAGTAACTGAAACTGGTTCAAATCATATTGTAGTAGCACAAGGGGCTAATGCTTTAATTACTAAAGATGATATTAAAGAAGAATTGATATCTTCATTTGATATAATAGTTATGCAGCTTGAGATACCATTAGAAATAGCAAAGTATGCAGCTAGTATTGGTAAAAAATTAGGTAAGATTGTGGTATTAAATCCATCTCCGGCAATTCAACTTGATAAGGAGTTTTTAAATTGTATTGATATTTTAATACCAAATGAAACAGAAATAGATATTATAGGCGGTATAGATTATATTTTTGAATGCGGAGTAAAAAATATAATATTAACTTTAGGTGATGATGGATGCGATTTGATAACCAATGATAGCAGAAAACATTTTAATGCTTATGACGTTAATGTTGTTGATACTACTGCGGCAGGTGATAGTTTCTTAGGAGGTGTTGTTAGAACTATTGCTGATGGAAAAAGTATAGAAGAAGCTATTGAGTTCGCTACCAAAGTTGCTAATATAACAGTTACTAGAAAAGGTGCTATAGATTCAATACCTACTTACGATGAAGTCATTAGTAGAAAGTGGTAATTTAATAATATTCTCTGTAAACAATTATAAAATCAGGCTATTTTTTAGCCTGATTTTTTTTATAAATAATAATTTTTTGATTCAAATGTCATTATCTGTTGACTTATTAAATTTTTTTAATATACTAAAATTTTATATATAATAAAGAGATTATTATGAAGAAATGTTTATTTATATTATCATTTATGCTTTTTGTGATGTTTTCTGAGAAAGAATGTAAAGGTCCTGATGGAGACAGTAAGCCTACACCTTTTAGAAAAGGAAATGCAATAGTTGAATATAAAGTTTTAAACAATGCAGAAAATATTCTTTATAGTGTTATATTGTTTTCTAGTATAACAATACCATCATTATATTTTATAAATAAAAAGTTTAATAAATAGAGTATTAAATTGTGGGGGAGTATTATGATTAATATAGAAGATTTAGTTGATGTTGCTGATGCGAATATAAGTGAAGATGATTGGGAATTATATAAAGTATTCAAACCTATGAAAGTTTTTGGAAAAGAATTAGAAACATTATTTGATATAGGTATTCATAAGTCTTGGAAACTGGAAGATATTATCAATAATTTAAAAGAACATGTGAAAGTATTGTCAGATTCAAGAGAAACATTAAAGAATGCTTATGGTGATTTCATGTTTATAGATGTAGATGATGAATGGTATAATAATATTGATATATATAAAATACTAATAAAAATAAATGAAGACGGCAGTATAGAATCCAAGGTAGATTGCGGAGATGATGAAAATACATTCAGTGTGTATTTTAAAGATAATGATATCATAAATATAATGGAATCAAATATAAGATAATTAACTCCATATCATTAAAAGCAATTTATACAATATTGGAAGAAGTACAACAGTTAAAGCACCTGCAACACCTATAGCAAGACCAGACATAGCCCCTTCAGTTTCTCCCATTTCTATTGCTTTGCTTGTACCAACGGCATGTGAAGAAGTACCTATAGCAAGACCAATTGCAAGAGGAGATTTTATTCTAAATAATTTGCATACAAAAGGGGCTACTATTGCACCTACAACTCCGGATATTATAACGGATAAAACAGTTATAGATTTCATTCCTTCCATATTGGCAGTAATATCAACGGCGATTGCAGTAGTAACAGATTTAGTCAATAGGGAAGGGAATAATGCTTCAGATATTCCAAATAGTTTTGCAGATATAAATATTCCAGTTATTCCTATTGTACTTCCAATAGCTATACTTATCAATATAACTGCAAGATTAGCTTTAAGTATAGGAAGGTTTCTATATATAGGCAAAGCCAAAACAACAGTTGCAGGCCCTACCATAGCATTGATAAATTTTCCGCCGCTTTCATTATAAACACTGTAAGGTACTTGCATAAAATATAAAGAAAAACCAACCAATATAACGCTTGTTACCAATGGAGTTAATACGGGTAATTTAGTTTTTATATATATTGTATATGCTATTATATAAGCTATTAAAGTTATTACTATTGGTATTATAGGGTTTTGTATAAATAATTCTTTCATATTAAGTCCTTATTATTGTTATGCTCGACAAAGCCAAATAGTTCAAAGTAATTTCATTGCTTGCCGTCTTTACTTATTTATTGCTATTTATTTTTTCTATATGCAATTGTATTACTTAATACTTCAAAGCAATTTAATTACTTGTAGTTTGATTGATTATTTTTATCATTATGTTTTTTATTGTTTATAAACTTTCTTAAAATTAATTATTTTCTTAATTTAGAAAATAATTTTTCAAAAAGCTGTGCAGATAATCCTGTTGATGCCATAATTACTATTACCATAAAGACGCATATTATAACAAAAGGTATAATTTCATCTTTAACATATTTGTATTCGTCCATTATAGCTAATGTTCCCGGTATAAATAATAATGACATATTAGCTATTAATATATCACTAGCTTCATTTATATGACTTTCTTTTATTATTCCTAATAACAGAAGTATGAATAATAATATCATACCTATTACATTTCCAGGTATTGGAAGTTTTAATGACTTACTTAATATATCTGCCACAGAGTATACAGCGAATATGATTGTGAATTGTTTTATGAGTTTCATTTTTCATTCCATTAATTGTATATAGTCAATTATTTTTTATAAAATTTTTTGGTATAAATTATATATATTTAAACATTATTTTCAATAGTAAAGTACTGTAAAAAATAATGTTTAAATATAAAAATATTATATTTCTTGTTGACATAAAATTTTTTTCGTAGTATAATAGAATACCTTGTAAATTATAGGTCATCTAAATTTGTTTAACTTAAATTTAAGGAGCAAAAAATGGCAGGTGCTAAAGTAAAAACTGAGCAAATACATCTTCAATGTACAGAATGTAAAAGAAAAAATTATATAACAACTAAAAATAAACAAAATGTTCCAGAAAAATTAGAATTAAAAAAATATTGTCCTCATGATAAAAAGCACACAATTCATAAGGAATTAAAAGTATCAAGATAAATACTTATTTTTTAATAAGATGTTTATAAATTTGGGTCAGTAGTTCAATTGGCAGAGCATCGGTCTCCAAAACCGAGTGTTGCAGGTTCGACTCCTGTCTGACCTGATTATTTTTCTTATAAGATTAAGATAATACAGTTTAAGGTAGCTTTATGGCAGATAAAAAGAAAAACAGTTTTTTTACTTCTTTACAAGAGATAAAAAAAGAGCTTTTTGAAAGAAGTGTATGGCCTACAAGACAAGATGTTATGAATCAAACAGTTGTCGTTATAATTTTGCTCATATTAGCTTCGGCTTTTTTAGGTGCGGCAGATTATATTGTAACATTCGTTGTAAGGGCTTTATTAGATGGTTCTATTTTGGGTAGCTTAATATCTTCTAAAATTACATTAGTTTTAGTATTGGCTGTAGTTGTTTTATTTGTTGTGTATTTTGCTATTCGTTATATGAGAAAAAATAGATATAATAGGTGATTAAAATATGTCTGAAGAAATGGCTGATATAAAAGATTATAGATGGTATATAGTTCATACTCAGCATGGTTATGAAAATAAAGTTCGTGAGCGTATAGAGAAAAGAGCTAAAGAAAATGGAATGACTGATTTAATAGTCGATATATATATACCTTCAGAAACAGTTACTTCTACAAAAAATGGTAAAAAAGTATCTAAGGAAGAATTCTTTTATCCTGGATATGTTTTAGTAAAAATGATTATGACAGATGCTACTCAGGCTATGGTTAGAAGAACACCTGGGGTGGCTGGTTTTATTGGTAGTCATGCTACAACAAAAGAAGAAGGTAATATAGTTCCTACTCCTTTAAGTGAAAGTGATGTTGCTCGTATATTTGAAAATAGAGATGAAAAATCTAAGACTGAGATAAATGAAATTATAGGAATGGAATTTGATATCGGTGAGAAGGTTCAAGTAATAGACGGACCTTTCAACGGTTTAAATGGTGTTATAGAAAATATTAATTCTGATAAAGGTAAAGTAACTGTAAAAATAGAAATATTTGGAAGAAGTACTCCTACAGAATTAGAGTTTAACAAAGTAAAGAAACTATAAGATAAAGATTATAAATTTATAAAATAAATAATTAAGAGGTAGTAAAAATGGCTAAAAGAGTAGTTGGTATTGTAAAGGTTCGCATACCAGGCGGAGAGGCAACACCTGCTCCACCATTAGGACCAGCATTAGGACAGAAGCAGATACAAATAGCAGCTTTCGTTAAAGATTTTAATGCTAAAACTTCTAAAATGAAAGGGCAAATATTAAATACTTATATAACAGTGTATGAAGATAAAACTTATACATTCGTTACAAAAGGTACATCTACTTCTACATTAATCAAGAAAAAATTAGGTATTGAGAAAGGTTCTGGAGAGCCTAACAAAACTAAAGTTGCTACAATTAATCAAAAGCAATTAGAAGAAATAGCTCAAGAGAAAATGGCTTATATGTCAGCTAATGATATAGAGGCAGCAAAGAAAATAGTTGCGGGTACTGCTCGTGCTATGGGTATTAAAGTAGAATAATATATATTTTTTAAGAAGCATACCATTTATTAGTAAGTAAATGGAAGTAAACGTTTGAAAAAAGGAAGAAAATAACATGGCTACAAAAGAAAAAAAAATAGGTGGCAAACGTTACGACGCTATACGTAAACAAGTAGAGAAATTAAAACTCTATTCAGTAGAAGAAGCTATTGAATTAGCTAAGAAAAACGCTACCTGTAAATTCGATGAAACTATTGAGGTTACAATTAACCTTAATATATTACCAAAACACTCAATAAGAGATACTTTATCTTTCCCAAATGCTTTTGGTAAAGAAAAAAGAGTTGTAGTATTTGCACAAGGTGAAAAAGCTGATGAAGCTAAAGCAGCTGGTGCTATGGAAGTTGGTTTTGAAGACTTAATTGATAAAGTTAAAGGCGGATATACAGACTTTGATGTTGCTATTTCTACTCCTGATTTGATGAAAGAAGTAGGTAAATTAGGACAAATTCTTGGTAGAAAAGGTCTTATGCCTAACCCAAAAACTGGAACAGTTACTCTTGATATAGCTCAAGCAGTAAAAAGTTTCAAAGCTGGAAGAATGGAATACAGAGCTGACAAAAACGGTATAGTTAGAATGGGTGTAGGTAAGGCTTCTATGACTTTAGAGCAATTAAATGAAAACTTTAAAGCATTCTATGATGAAATTTTAAGAAAAAAACCTACAGATTTAAAAGGTGAATATATTAAAGCAGTAGGCGTTACATCTACAATGGGTGTAGGTATAAAAATAGATCATAAAAAAATCAAAATGTAATTAGTTTAGTGATAAACCTATTTTATTTAGCGAAGTCGTATTTTGTGATCCCATTATATGAATAGTAATAATAAGATGGTTTAATATAATAGAGGTGGTAGTATGCCTAATAAGAAAAACATTGAAACAGTATCATTTCTTAAAGAAAATATTGGAGGATGTGCTGGCTTAGTATTCTTTGATTACAGAGGAGTATCGGTAGCACAACTTACAGATTTAAGACGTGAATTAGCTAAGACTTCTTCTTCAATGAAAATATGTAAAAACTCTTTAGTTGATATTGCTTTAAAAGAGTTAGGCAGAGAAGTAAAAGATGAAATGTTCGTTAATCCTACAGCAGTAGTATTTGCTAAGGAAGACGTTCCAGGTGCTGCTAAAGTAATAAGCGAAGCATCTAAGAAAAATGATAAGATAAAAATCAAAGGTGGTTACATGGGTGAAGATTTACTTGACCCAGCACAAGTACAAGTAGTTGCTAATATTCCACCAAAAGAAGTTTTACTATCTCATCTTGTTACAGCACTCGAAGCTCCTATATCTGGTTTCGCAAACAGCTTGCAAAGCGTTATATCAGAGCTTGCTTATGTGCTTGACAGTGTTGAAGAAGAAAAGAAAAAATCAGCATAATTTGTTGATATTTATTAATTAATAAAAATAAAGAAAATTATTAAACAATTTTAAGGAGATAAACCATGGCTTTAACAAAAGAAGAAATATTACAAGCAATAAAAGAAATGAAAGTTATTGAACTTCATGAATTAGTAGAAGCTATCAAAGAAGAATTTAACGTAACAGCAGCTATGCCAGTTGCAGCAGTAGCAGCAGCTCCAGCAGCAGGCGGTGCAGCTCCAGCTGAAGAAGAAAAAACTGAATTCGATATCATTCTTACAGGTTTTGAAGCTGACAAGAAAATTGCTCTTATTAAAGAAGTTAGAGCTGTTAGCGGTTTAGGTTTGAAAGAAGCTAAAGATGCTGTAGAAAAAGGCGGAGAAACAATTAAATCAGGCGTTTCTAAAGACGAAGCAGCTGCAATCAAAAAACAATTAGAAGCTGCTGGTGGTAAAGTTGAAGTTAAATAATTATTTTTGTAAATATATCATTAACATTTAATGATTCATATAGTAAGAAGGGTATAACGCTTTTGTACCCTTCTTATTAGTGTATTAAGTCAAATCAATATAATCAAAAAGCGTTTTAATTTGGAGATCTTTTAATATGGCCAATAATATTCAGATAGATAATAAAGTATATCCAGAACGAGGGGTGGAGTTCGCAAAAAAATATAGGATAGAAAATGGACGTGTAAACTTTTCACGTTCTGCTTCAGTAATAGAACCTCCTGATCTCCTTGCTATACAGAAAGAGTCTTATGAAAGTTTCCTTCAAAAGGATGTACCTGAACATAAAAGAAAAAATGAAGGATTGCAAGAAGTATTGACTTCAATATTCCCTATAGTAGCATCAAATGAAAAAATGCAAATAGAGTTTATTTCTTATTCTATAGGCGACCCTAAAATATCGGAAAAAGAAGCTAGAAGAAGAGATAAAACTTATGCTTATCCTTTTAAAATAAAAGTACAATTAACAGTAAGAGATCCAGAAAGAATAATAGAACAAGAAATTTTTGTTGGTGATATACCTGCTATGACAGATAGAGGCACATTTATTATCAATGGTGCTGAACGTGTTGTAGTTTCTCAGATTCATAGATCCCCAGGTGTTGTTTTTAATAGAAGTGATAGAGATGCCATGTTTGTGGCTAAAATTATTCCAGACAGAGGTACTTGGTTGGAATTTGAGCTTGATACCAAAAAAGATATAATGTATGTTAGAATTGACAGAAAGAAAAAACTTCCTGTTACAGTATTTTTAAGAGCTATTGGTATCACAACTAATGAAGAAATTTTAAAATTATTTTATGAAATAGATAATATATCATTAGAAAAACTTTCAGATGAAGAGAAAAAAGAAGCTTTAATAGGCAGACGTTCTTATTCAACAGTATTTGATACAGAAAACCCAGACGAAATCATATTAAACCCAGGTGAACTTATCAATACAAACCTTGCTGAAAGACTTTTAATGAGCGGAATTAAAGAGATATCAGTATTAAATATGGATGCGATAAAAGACAATGTTACCATAATTAATACTTTAGATAAAGATACTACAAAGAACCAAGAAGAAGCATGTACAAAAATTTATAATGTTATAAGACCAGGAGAACCTGCTTTAATAGAAAACGTTGTAAAAACTTGTAATGATTTAGTATTCGATCCTAAATTATATGCTTTAGGTGATGTAGGCCGTTATAAAATCAATAAAAGATTAAATTTTCCAGAAAGCGAACAAGACAAAGTCTTAAGACATAAAGATATAGTAGAAACAATTCGTTTCTTAATCAAAGTATTTATTAACGAAGAACAATTAGACGATATTGACCACTTAGGTAACAGACGTATAAGAAGCGTTGGTGAATTATTAGCTATACAAATAAAAGCTGGTTTCACTAGAATGGAACGTATAGCTAAAGAAAGAATGCAAATGCAGGATATGGAGGCAGTAACTCCTCAATCACTTGTAAGCATTAAACTTATACAAGCAGTAATAAAAGAATTCTATGGTACAAGCCAATTATCTCAGTTCATGGATCAGAACAATCCATTATCTGAAATTACACATAAAAGAAGATTAAACGCTTTAGGTCCTGGAGGTCTTACAAGAGATAGAGCAGGATTTGAAGTAAGAGACGTACACCATACTCACTATGGTAAAATATGTCCTATTGAAACTCCTGAAGGTCCAAACATCGGACTTATAGTTTCATTAGCTACTTATGCTAAAATTAATAAACATGGTTTCTTAGAAACTCCTTATAGAAAAGTTATTGACGGCAGAGTAACAGATGAAATAGAATATTTGACAGCACATGATGAGGAAAGATACCACATTGCTGATGCTAACGCTCCTATAAATGATGACGGTACATTTAAGGAAAACTTAATATCAACAAGATATAGAAGTGAATTCCCATATTCTTCACCAGATCAGGTTCAGTATATGGACGTTTCACCTCAGCAGATCGTTTCACTTTCAAGCTCATTAATTCCATTCTTGGAGCATGACGACGCTAACAGAGCATTGATGGGTTCAAACATGCAACGTCAAAGTGTACCTTTATTGTATCCAGAAGCTCCTATAGTAGGAACAGGTGTAGAGGCAAAAATTTGTCAGCCTGGAACTGGTATAGCAGTACATGCAAAAAGAGCTGGTAAAGTTATTAAAGTTGTTCATGATGAAATAAGAGTAAAACCTACAAAACCAAACAGCGATGATGATGTAGATGTTTATGAATTAGTAAAATATCAAAGAACTAACCAAGATACAAACTACCATCAAAGACCAGTTGTTAATGTAGGCGATGTAGTTAAAGTTGGCGGACTTTTAGCTGACGGACCTGCTACAGATCATGGTGAATTAGCATTAGGAAGAAACGTACTCGCAGCATTCATGATTTTTGAAGGTTATAACTTCGAGGACGCTATTCTTTTAAGCAGAAGATTAGTTCAGGAAGATGTATTTACTTCCATACACATAGAAGAGTTTTCAACAGAAGCTCGCGAAACAAAATTAGACAGAGAAAATATTACTAGAGATATACCTAACGTTTCAGAGGCAGCTTTCAAAAACTTAGATGAAAGAGGTATTGTAAGAATAGGTGCTAAAGTAAAAGCTGGTGATATATTAGTTGGTAAAGTAACTCCAAAAGGAGAAACAGAAATAACACCAGAATACAGACTTCTTCACTCAATATTCGGTGAGAAGGCAAGAGATGTAAAAGATACTTCTTTAAGAGTACCACATGGTAAAGACGGTACAGTTATAGATGTAAGAGTTTACAGCAGGGAAAATGGAGATGAATTAAAGCCTGGAGTAGAGGAAGTAGTAAAAGTATTCCTTGCTAAAAAACGTATAATACAGGAAGGCGACAAAATGGCTGGTCGTCACGGTAACAAAGGGGTTGTTGCTAGAATAATGCCTATAGAGGATATGCCATTCTTAGAAGATGGTACTCCAGTAGATATATGTCTTAACCCATTAGGTGTACCTTCACGTATGAACATTGGTCAGGTAATTGAGATGTTACTCGGTTGGTCTGGTCATAAAATGGGATTAAAATATGCTTGTCCAGTATTTGAGGGCCCTAAAGAAGAAGCTTTGAGAGAAGCATTTGAATTTAGCGGTATGAATACTAATGGTAAAGTTAGACTTTATGATGGAAGAACAGGTGAACCATTTAAGAATGATGTTGCTGTTGGATACATGTATATGCTTAAACTTAATCACTTGGTTGAAGACAAAGTACATGCTAGAAGTACAGGACCTTACTCACTTGTTACTCAGCAGCCTTTGGGAGGTAAATCTCAATTCGGAGGTCAGCGTTTAGGAGAGATGGAAGTTTGGGCATTAGAGGCTTATGGAGCTGCTAATATGCTTCAAGAGTTCTTAACTGTTAAATCAGATGATATGACAGGACGTGCTAGAATATATGAATCTATAGTTAAAGGTGATGTTATATCTTCTCCAGGTATACCAGAAAGCTTTAACGTATTAGTTCAAGAGCTTAGAGGTTTGGGTCTTAATATTACTATTCATGATGAAGAAGGCAATCAGCTTCCTTCTACTGAAAAAGAACTTAGACAAAAAACTAAAAAGAAAACACAGATTTTTAAATAATTAGGAGAAGTTTAAGTATATGCAATTTTCAAACTTTGACCAAATAAAAATTAGTATAGCAAGCCCACAGGTTATGAGAGATTGGAGTTATGGTGAGGTTAAAAAACCTGAAACTATTAACTACAGAACTTTAAGACCTGAAAGAGATGGACTATTTTGTGAAAAGATATTCGGAACTACTAAAGAATATGAATGTTACTGCGGTAAGTTTAAAAGCATTCGTTATAAAGGTGTAGTTTGTGATAAATGCGGTGTTGAAGTTACTCATTTTAAGGTAAGACGTGAGAGAATGGGACATATAGAATTAGCTGCTCCTGTTGCTCATATTTGGTATTATAGAAATACTCCTTCAAGAATAGGACTTCTTCTTAATATGAATATCGCTCATTTGAGAAGCGTACTTTATTTTGAAAGATATGTTGTTATAGATCCAGGCGATAGTGCTTATTCTAAAGGCGATCTATTGACTGAAGATGAATATAATGAAGCTTTAGATAGATACGGTGATAATATCAGAATCGGTATAGGTGCTGAAGGTATACGTGATATGCTTAAAGACCTAGATATGGACGAGGAAATCAAAAAGCTTAGAGAAGAAATGATTAAAAAAGGTGAAAAGAGTGACAGACGTTTAAGAAAGCGTCTTGAAATCTTTGAAGACTTTAAAGCAAGCGGAAATGATCCTACTTGGATGATACTTGATGTTGTTCCAGTAATACCGCCAGATTTAAGACCTATGGTTCAGCTTGACGGCGGACGTTTCGCTACTTCAGATTTGAATGACCTTTACAGGAGAGTTATAAACAGAAATATACGTTTAAGAAGATTATTAGTTTTAAGAGCTCCTGATATTATCATTAGAAACGAAAAAAGAATGCTGCAGGAAGCAGTTGATGCTTTATTTGATAATAGCAGACGTAAGAAAGTAGTTAAAGGTCCAGGTAACAGACCATTAAAATCTCTTTCTGATATGCTTAAAGGTAAGCAAGGACGTTTCCGTCAAAACCTTTTAGGTAAACGTGTTGACTATTCAGGCCGTTCAGTTATTGTTGCTGGCCCTAGACTTAAAATGCATCAATGCGGACTTCCTAAGAAAATGGCTGTTGAATTATTCAAACCATTTATTATGAAAAAATTAGTTGAAAATAATTCAGCTCATAATATAAAAACTGCCAAGAAGTATGTAGAGGAGGGCAGAGATGAAGTTTGGGAGGTTTTAGAAGAAATAGCTAAAGAACACCCAGTTCTATTAAACAGAGCCCCTACACTTCACAGATTAGGTATACAGGCATTTGAACCAGTACTTGTTGAAGGAAAAGCTATTCAGCTTCACCCATTAGTATGTCACGCTTATAACGCTGACTTCGACGGTGACCAGATGGCAGTACATACTCCGCTTTCAGCAGAGGCACAAATTGAGGCTTGGACTTTGATGTTGGCTCCTCATAATATATTGAACCCTGCTAACGGAGAACCTATTGTTAACCCTACTCAGGATATAGTACTTGGTATTAACTATTTGACTAAATTAAGAACAGGCAGCAAAGGTGAAGGAAAAATGTTTGCTTCTCCTAAAGATGCTATGCTTGCTTATGATAATGATTTAATTGAACTTGAAGCTAGAATTAAAGTTTTGATGAAAGATAAAGATGGAGAGGAAAAATTCCTTGAAACTTCTGTTGGAAGATTAAAATTCAATGAAGTTATTCCAGAAGATTTCAGATATCAGAATAGAGATTTTAACAGTAAAGATTTAGCTAAATTTATTCATGAAGTATATTTAAAACATGGTACAGCTGTAACTGTTAATATGCTAGATGATATTAAAGAACTTGGTTATCAAAGTGCTACAATATTCTCATCTACTATTTCTATTGCGGATATACTTATCCCTCCAATGAAAAAGCATGAGATAGAAGAAGCTACAAAACAAGTAGAGTTCATTGAAAACCAATACCAAAACGGTGTTATCACTACAGATGAGAAAAAGCAGAAAGTTATCGACCTTTGGACTACAGTTGAAGGTAAAATAACTGAAGCTATGATGGATAATTTAAGACAAGACCAAGACGGATTTAACCCAGTATACATAATGGCTGATTCTGGTGCGAGAGGTTCTAAACAGCAGATAAGACAGCTTGCTAGTATGAGAGGTTTGATGGCTAAGCCTTCAGGAGAGATTATCGAACTTCCTATTATATCAAACTTTAAAGAAGGTCTTACTGTACAAGAGTACTTTATTTCTACTCACGGTGCTAGAAAAGGTCTTGCCGATACTGCGTTAAAAACTTCTAATGCCGGATATTTGACTAGAAGATTAGTTGACGTTGCAATAGGAGTTGTTGTTTCAGAGCATGACTGCGGTACTGTTAAAGGTATTGAAATTGAGGCTATAAAATCAGGGGACGAAATTATTGACCCACTTAAAAACCGTATTGTTGGTTTCTTTAGTAATGAATATATTTATCACCCTGTTACAAAAGAACTTATTTGTTCTGCTAACACTGAAATTACAGAAGAAATTGCTGATGTTATAGAAAAAGCAGGAATAGAAAAAATAAAAATAAGACACCCACTTACTTGTGAAAGTAGAATGGGAGTTTGTCAAAAATGTTATGGTAGAAGCTTATCTACTAATAACCTTGCTTCTATTGGTGAGGCTGTTGGTGTTGTTGCTGCTCAAAGTATTGGTCAGCCTGGTACACAGCTTACAATGAGAACTTTCCACATCGGTGGTGTTGCTACTCAGATGGTTGAGGAAAATGAAGTAAAAGTAAATTATCCTATATACATAGAGAAATTCTCTAACTATGTTGTACAGCCTAATGGTGTTAAAATCACTGCTAGAAAAGGTGATTTAGTAATTAGACGTGTATTAGAGAAATTTGAGAAAGCATCTTTCAAAGAAGTATTATTTGAAAATTATGCTAAGATACTTATAGGTGATGTTATAGGTTATGATAAAGACGGTGCAGAAATAAAAGCTACACATAATGGTACTTTCATTATTACTGATGATGATAAATATGTTATGGTTACAGGTGTTGATCACAGCATTTCTATTAAAGTTGGTAGTGAATATAAAGTTGAAGAACATGTATTCATAGAACCTAATACTGTAATAGCTAGCTTCGACACTTATAACGAACCTATCATTTCTGAAAAATCTGGTATTGTTAGATGGCAGGATATCATACCTGGAAGAACATTGGTTGAATCTATAGACGATCAAACAGGTAATAAAACTAATATAATTCAAGAGTTTAAAGATGCTAGTATGCAGCCTAAGATTTTGATTGTTGGTGATAATGATACTTTTGAAACTGACATACCTAATGGTGCTCAGCTTATGGTTGATAATAACCAAAGAGTTGAGGTTGGTGAAATCATCGCTAAAACAACTCGTATACAGCAAAAGAGTAGGGATATTACAGGAGGTCTTCCAAGAGTACAAGAATTGCTTGAAGCTCAGAAGCCTAAAGATACTGCTATTATTGCTGGTATTGATGGTGTGGTTGAAATCGGAGGTTCTCATAAGGGTAAGAAAGTAGTTAAAATTAGAAACGAATTTGATGAAACTAAACATTTAGTTCCTCATGGTAAAATGCTTCTAGTAAGAAATGGCGACTATGTAGAAACTGGTGCTCAATTATGTGCTGGTAAAATAAACCCTCATGATATATTAGAAACTCAAGGTGATTTAGCATTACAAACTTACTTGCTTGAAGAAATTCAGGGAGTATATAAACAGCAAGGTGTAGGTATTAATGATAAGCACTTCGCTATTATCATTAGACAGATGTTAAGAAGACTTGAAATAACAGATCCAGGCGATACTAAATATATTGTTGGACAGTATGTTGATAAATACGAATTTGAAGAAGAAAACAGACGTTATGAAGAAGCCGGCGGTTCTCCTGCAAGCGGTAAGCCAGTGCTTTTAGGTTTGACTAAGGCTGCTCTTAATACAGAAAGCTTTATATCTTCTGCTAGCTTCCAAGAAACTACTAAAGTTTTAACTAATGCTGCTATTAAGGGTAAGGTTGATAAGTTGCTTGGATTAAAAGAAAATGTTATTATAGGACACTTAATACCTGCTGGTACTGGTGTTAAAATGTATAACAAACTCCATGTTTATAACAAACAAAGCGGAGATTTAGATAAGAGAGAAAATGTAGATAATTCTGCTAAAGAAGAAGAAATACCACAAATTACTGTGTGATTTGATTCTATTAAATTAAGAGGTTTTCATAAGTATTTATGGAAACCTCTTTAATTATATTGATTATCAATTTCCTTTTTTAAAGTCTTAATAATGAATAATTCAAAAATCTAAATAATAAAGTGTAATAAAAAATGATAAGAAAAATTAATAAAATGCCTTTGGCTTTAACTGGTTTAGCACTTGGCGTTGGTGGAATATTTAATGCTTGGACTATATTTACTGGTATTAAATATTTTGCTTATGTAGGTGCTTTAATTTCATCTATTTTAATTTTAACTATTATAACAAAAATATTTTCATCATTTGGAGATTTTCTTAATGATTTAGAACACCCAGTTGCTGGAAGTACAATTCCTACTCTTGATATGGCGGTTATGGTAATATCATCTTCAGTAGTGCAATTTGTAAAACCCCTTGGGGTTGCTATGTGGTTTACAGCAATTGCAGTTCATGTAATATTTGCATTCACATTTTTAGCTCATAGAATTAATTTAAAAGATTTGCATCATATACTTCCTAGCTGGTTTGTTCCTCCTGTTGGTATAGTGGTTGCTGCTGTTACTGGATCTAATATGGGATTCCCTCAAGTATCTCAAGTAATAGTTTATATAGGTACTGTTCTTTATATTATATTATTCCCTTTTATATTTTATAGAATAATATTTCATGATCCTTTAGCTGATGACAGATTTCCTGCATTTGCTGTAATGGGAGCTCCTGCCAATCTTTGTCTTTGCGGTTATTTAACAGCATTTACTGATTATAATACTGCTTTGCTTAATTTCCTATTAGCATTGGGATTATTTACTACATTCAAAGTATGTTTATCTCTTATAAGAGCTTTTCAAATAAAATTTATACCTTTATTTGCGGCTTATACTTTTCCTTTGGCTGTAGGTGCTCAAGCATTATTAAAATATGCTAATTATTCTAAAAGTGTTAATGGACAGTATTTTTATATATGGAATATCATTTCTATATTTGAACTTATAGTTGCAAGTATGATGATTATTTATGTATTTTTAAATATGATGTTCTTTGTTCATAACAATGTTATAAAGGATAATAAGTAATATTATTTTTTATATTAAAATATTGTATTTATCTAAATGCATTTGTTTATTAATAAAAATAAGTAATATTCTATACTTTAATAGTTAAACTTTTTATATATTACTATTTGAAAAAATATTTTATTTTTAGTTATGTATAAAAAATTATAGTTATATTGTTAGTATAATATTTAGTAATGAGACTGAACTAAATGTAAATCTATGCAGATGAAAATTGTTGGTAAAAATGAATATTTTATAAAAAGACTATTTGAACATTTTCTGATAGTTTTTTAGCTTTAGATTGAGATATTTCAATTCGATTTTCAGAATCATGTATTTCAGCATGATATTCATTATTCAAACTTGGTTTATAAATAGGATATAATTCTAATTCTTTACAGATTCTAACAGAAATCTTTACTACAGATTTTACTTTATCCATTCCAAATCTATTAATAAATGAATTAATAACTTCATTTTCTTCTCTATCGCCTAATCTATCAACTGATAAACCTTTTTTATCTTTATATGCTGCCGAAGAAGGTCTGTTATGTTCATTATCCCAAAATATAGATGCTGGATGTATTTTCCTATATAAAATTTCTTCATTATTTTCTATTAAGTTCATAAAAATCCATAATTATAGAATTAATTTTATTTGTATTCATTGAATTAATTATATATGATTTTTCCTTAGAATCAGATAAAATTTCATAAACATTAATATAATCTTTAAAAACCTCAAATTCTAAATATTTATTTCTGTCATTTTTATCATAATATTCTAATTGTATGCTGTCATTAGCTGTTGGAAATATTTTTGGCTGTATTATAACTTCATATATAATATTTAAAACATTATCACAAATTGTTTTATCTATAGGTTCTGCTTCATTATCATTCCAATTATATTCAAGTTTTTTTATTTCTTCTATTTTTTTTATATTATTATTTAACATAGTTACAAAATCAACTATTTTATCATTAATTACATCATTATCAAACCTATAAAAATTGATTATTTTATTAAAATTACTAATTCTTTTTTCAATATTTTTATTTACTTTTATATTTCTTTTTCTAGTCTGTAATTTTAACATTATGAAATTAATTCCTTTAATGTGAAAATAATAATGTTTTATTAAATAATATAAATTAGACAATAATTTTGTTTAAATTGGCTAACTTATAATAGCGAATGCAAATACTGTAATAAAATAATAATTCAATATATAAAAAATTGCAATTGTTATATAAAATACATTATAGCTAAAACTTTTTATATATTACTATTTGAAAAAATGTTTCTCATATATTATAATATCTTTCAAATATTTTAATAAAAATTAAATAAAAAGATATAAATATGATTAATATAGCATTACCTAAAGGAAGATTAGTAAATAAAGTTTATAACCTTTTTGAGAAAATAGGTTATGAGAATAAAGAACTATTAGAAGATAATAGAAAATTAGTATTTGAAAATAAAGATAAAAATGTAAGGTATTTAATAGTAAAGCCTTCTGATGTTGGAATATATGTTGAGAAAGGTGTTGCTGACATTGGAATTGTAGGGAAAGATATACTTCTTGAAAATAATCATGATGTATACGAACTTCTTGATTTGAAATTCGGTAAATGCAGAGTTTGTATGGCTTCTGTGAATGGATATAAAGAGGATATTGAAAGAAGATTAAGAGTTGCTACAAAGTATGTTAATATATCAAAGAATTATTTTAATTCTATAAACAGAGATGTTGAAATAATAAAATTAAATGGTTCCATTGAGTTAGCTCCAATATTAAATCTTTCCGATGTTATTGTTGATATAGTAGAGACAGGAAGCACTTTAAGAGAAAATAATCTTACGGTTATAAAAGAAATCATTGATTATATTAGTGCTAGACTTATAGTGAATAAAGTAAGCTATAAATTTAAAAATGAATTAATTAAAACAATAGTTAAAAATATAGAGGAAGTATTATGATAAAGACTATTAATTATAAAGAATGCAAATCATTAGATGATATATTATTAAGAAGCCAATTCAGTCATGATGATATAAATGAAAAAGTAAAAGCTATATTAGAAGATGTAAAACAAAACGGAGATAATGCATTAAAAAAATACGCTAAAATGTTTGATAATGCAGAAATAGAGAATTTAGAAGTTACACAAGAAGAAATAGATGAAGCATATAAAAACATAGATGAAAGGTTTAAAGAAACATTAAAACTAGCTTATAACAATATAGAAAAGTTTCATAAAAAACAATTAAGAAATAGTTATATAACAAATGAAGAAGACGGAATAGTAATGGGACAGATTATAAATCCAATAGAAAAAGTTGGAGTTTATATTCCCGGAGGTACTGCAGTTTATCCTTCAAGTTTGCTTATGAATGTTGTACCTGCTAAAGTGGCTGGAGTAAATGAAATAGTATTAGTATCTCCTCCAAACAAAGAAGGAAAAATAAATAGTAATATATTAGCTGCAGCAAAAGTAGCCGGAGTAAACAGAGTATTCAAAACAGGCGGTGCTCAGGCAATAGCTGCTTTAAGTTACGGAACAGAATCTATTCCAAAAGTATACAAAATAGTAGGCCCAGGAAATATATATGTTGCTATGGCTAAAAGATTGGTTTTTGGTGAAGTATCTATTGATATGGTGGCTGGTCCTAGCGAAGTATTAATAATAGCTGATGAAACTGCAAATCCTATACATATAGCTGCTGATATGCTTGCACAGGCTGAACATGATAAATTAGCTTCAAGTATATTAATTACAACATCTAAAGAAATAGCAGAAAAAACAAAAGAAGAATTATACAAACAATTAGAAAAATTAAGCCGTAAAGATATAGCAATGGAATCTATAGAAAATAACGGCAGAATAATAATAACTGAAACTATAGATGAAGCAATATATATAAGCAATGAAATAGCTCCGGAGCATTTAGAGATAAGTATAAAAGATCCTTTCTCTGTATTAAGCAAAGTAAAAAATGCTGGTTCAATATTCTTGGGTGATTATACTCCAGAAGCATTGGGAGATTATTTATCAGGTGCAAATCATGTAATACCTACAAGCGGAACAGCTAAATTTGCTTCTCCATTATCGGTAGATGACTTTATAAAAAAATCTTATATTACATACTACACTAAAGATGCATTAGAGAAAGTAAAAGATAATGTAATTAATTTTGCAGAGCATGAAAGTTTGGAAGCACATGCCAATTCTGTAAGAATAAGATTTTAGTATAACTTATCTAGAAATTATAGCACACGCCCAAGTGTTGAGTAGATTTAGAATTTCTTTAACGCACGGTGAGTAAAATTTATATAATACAATAAAATTTGAATTATATATGAACTTATATTTTAAATTCGTTCTACATGCGGAAAGAAATATGCGAATTTAAAAAAACATTAGTTCAGTAATAGGTTTAAAATTAAAATCCCAATCACTATTTACTGGTATTGTATGTCCGTCAACATCATCAAAATAAAATGTTATGCAGTTTTTAGAATTTATGCTTATAGATGTTAAACTTATTGATTTTTTGAATTCTTCTTTGTCTATATGATGAGGCTTAAATATACTTTCTGCCGCACACTCTTTTAATTTACTGTCAATATCTTTTTTATTAGAGAATATTTTTTTGATTATATCAACGCTTTGTTTATTAAACTCTTCGTCAATATTATCAAAGAAAATTAAAATATTACTGTCAGTCCAAGTCATCTCTTTCTTAAAACTGTTTATATCCTTATTAAGCAAAAAATCGCCTAATTTTTCATCTTTATAATAAATAAGCTCTGAATATTTTTCTAATATGCTATTTAAATCATCATCTTTATAATTACTATCAACTATATCTTCAAGTAAAAAATTAATATAGAAATCGTCAGGATCTTTTTCTTTTCTCACCTTTAATTTTACTATGCTATCATCTTTAAGAATTTTTAAATATTCTTCAGGTTCTTTAACTTTTTTATTAATGATAATATGAGTGTTTTCTATAATGACATTAGCGGCAATATTTTTTAAAGCTATAGCTGAAACGAATAAAGTATAATATTTATCCCAAGGTATTTTATTATATTTACAGCATGATCTTTTAAGTACGAATGCCATGTCAAAAATTTCATCATCAAAATCTTTATTAAAATCTTTAATTTCTTTATCCATTTATATATCCTGTTAATATTGTAATATGCTAATATAAAATATCAATAATAAATTTTAAAACTTTTAATACCCCGCCCTTTATTCTTTATAACTAACTTTTAAATTTTAATATTCACTATCTTTATAACTTATTTAGAAATTATAGCACCCGCCCAAGTGTTAATTAAGTTTATAATTTATCTAACGCACGGTAAGTAAAATTTAATATATAATAAAATTTGAATTATATATAAATTTATATTTTAAGCTTTATTTAGCGTGCGGTAAGTAAATTAAAAATTAATTATCCTATTATATAAGGCTCTGCAAAATTAAAATCATAGTCGCTATCTACTGCTATTACATGTCCAGAGAAAATATCGCCGTCATCAAAATAAAATGTTATATTATCTTCGTATATAATATTTATAGATGTTAATGTTATTAATTTTATAAACTCTTCTTTGTTTATATTAGGTTTGTCATCATCATCGTTCCAGCTGTTGGCATCTTCAAGCATGTTTTCTGATATATAGTCTTTTAGTTTTTTGTCAATATCTTTTTTACTAGCAAATATTTTTTCGATTATATCAGCACTTTTTTTATTGACTTCTTCATCAATATTTTTAAATAGAACTGAAATATTATCATCATTCCACTCTATATTTTTACTAAACATGTCTATAGACTTATCAAGCTCAAAATTTCCTAATTCTTCATCTTTATAATAAACAGGCTTAGAATATTCTTCTAATATAATATTTAAATCATTATCTTTATAGTTGGTATCAATAATATCTTCAAGCAGGAATCTAATATATAAACCAGATGAATCTTTTTCTTTTCTTACTTTTAATCTTACTATTGTTTTGTTTCTGAATATTTGAAAATAATGTTTGGTATCTTCAATTTCTTTTACTATAAGTAAATTTTCATTTTCTATAATTTCATTGGTGATAATATTTTTATATGCAATTGCAGATACCAATAGAGTATAATATTTTCCTTTTGACTTACCAGCGGATAAATTTTGCTTTTTTAAAACGAATGCTATGTCAAAAATTTCTTCATCAAAATTTTTATTAAAATCTTCAATTTCTTTGTCCATTTTTATATCCTATTATTTAGTATTTATTATAGTATATCTAATACTTTGCCGGCCTTTTTTAATACATTTTTAGCGGCCTTTTTAACCTTATTATTTTTAACTTGTAAATATATTTTATTTATTAATGATAATGCAAAGCTGCTTCCATTCAAAGCCATAGCATATACTGCATAAGCTGCTAATTCTTCACTATCATTCATATCATTTGATGCCCAATCTTCAATTTGTGTTTTTAATTGTAAGAGTTTATCTTCAGTCAAATTATTATATTGAACAAATATATTTTTAATTTCTGTATTCGATTTATTTTTAATCCAATTAGAATATATATCATCAAGTGCATTTCTAAATGAATCAATATCAAAAAACTCTGCTATTTTATTGCAGTCTTTTAATATAGAAGGTTCTTTTAATGCAGCATATTCCATAAACACATACTTAACTATTTTTAATGGAGATGCAGTTTTCTTGTCTTTTAAAAGAATATTAGAAAGTATATTTTTGTCTATATCTTTTATTAAACTTTCATGTTCTTTATTATACTGTTTATTTACATATTCTTCTATTTCATCAATACTTTTGAATTTGAAATCAGCATCAATTTTTTGTAAGTCCCAATATTTAATTATTTCTTGATAAATTTTTTATCGATGATTTTTTTCCTTCAACTGCTAATTTTTCTACTTCACTTCTTATAGAAATTCCGTAATTCTTTATTATTAATATGCAGTGATTTTTTATGTTTTGATCTCTTGCTGTATCAATAACTTTGAAAATAAAATCAAATTTATTATCTATTAAACTCCTTAATTCATCACTGAAAATGGCATTAATGAATGATATAGTACATTTGGTATTTTCTGTTATAGAAATTATGAATGATTCTTCTTTTATAATATTTTTTGTTTCTTCTAAATTGTTTTTTTATAAGAGTTATAATATCATCTTCTGACTTTATAAATAAATATATATTTTTTAATTGTACCTCTTTTTCATTAACTAATTTTTCTTTAATTTCTAAAATATTTTTATTATAGAATATTTTCTGAATATAAATATAAATTTTGATGTATGTTACATAATATTTTAATAATATATCAGTAATTTTTAATGCTTCTTCATTTATTTCGTCAAATAACATTATAGCTGATAAATAATGACTATAACTGCCATTAGGCTTTTCTTTTATATATTTAATTCTTTTAGAAATGATGTCATCGAAACTTTTAATAGTTTCTCTTTTTGTTAATAACTCTACAGAGATTTCTTTTAACTTTGATAAAATAGAATTGGTATCTATATTATATTTGTTATCATTCACGGCAAGCATAATTGATGAAAGCACAACATAATCAAGATATAAACATTCTAATTTTGATTTTTCTATTATCTCATAAAGTTTATAAAATGTTGTTTTGTCTTCATCATATAGTTTTTTTAATTCTACTGTTAAAGATGAAGTACAATTGGTATTTCCTCCGCAATATATTTTGTTTAAGAAGATATATTCTTTAGGGAAAGAGCATATTTCTAAATATTCATCTGCAACTTCTCTTGCTTCAAAATAATGATATGATGGATCTTCTGAATATTTTTTAAAGAATCTTTTACATAATTCTATATTGCTTATCATTACAGAATCTAAATTTACAATAAAATATATTATATTATTATCTTTATTTAAAATATTCATTAATCTTTTATAAACTTCTTCATCTTTATCGACTATAGTAAAAAGTAATGATATAGTTTCTTCATCATTGATTTTTAGTAAGTCTATATAATTTAATAATTGTTTAATGAGTTTTTTATCGTCATATCTATTTATGATATATACCAAAATAGTTAATAATAAATGAGGCTCTTTTTCTAATAATACTTTACTATCATTTTTTACTTTTTCTAAATATTGATTAAACTCTTTACCTATATAATTTTCTAATTTTAAAAAATTATTAAAATTCTTATTTTGTATTTTTATGTATCCATATCCCTTATTATTTTTTAACTGAGATTTAGAATATTTTTTATCATGTATATCTCTTTCTTCAATATCAATATTATAACTTTCTATTAAAACTTTTTCTAAATCTTCCCCAGAACATAATCTTACAATCATATAAGTAGTAATTATTATATAATTAGGGTTAGGCTTACCTTTATATATATCTTTAATTATTACTTTGGCATACCTAAACAGTACTTCTTTATCTTCTTTTGAAGTGTTTTCATCAAAATAAAATTTGAAAATTTCTTCTGCATAATAAAGATAATTTTTACTTAAAGTAGGGCAGCTATTTGATCTTCCATAAAAATAATCAAGAAATGCCTCCTTATTATTTTCACGAGAAAACATTTCTTCAAATTTATTTCTTATTTTTTCTTCATTACCAATACTATTTTTCATAAAACCAACCTATTAACAATATTTTTTATGTAGTATAATTATTTTTTTTATTCTGTCAAATTTATTAGTAAATAATGAAGTTAAAGAAGAATTTTTTATAAAATGTAATATTTCAGCATATATATAAACAATTATATTTTATCAATTTTGTTTTTTAA